>JAYUGZ010000416.1:0-11031 GCA_043767465.1 Cyanobacteriota bacterium | reverse complement strand
ATTAGGACAATGGGGAATCTCTATTGTCATATCACACTATGGTAAACACTTCTCTCTAATAGTAACTTACTCGATCCTTTCCTTCAGGGCACTACCGGGCGACGATACTAACCAAACTCGCAAATCTGTACAGTCTGGTGGTAATTAGTCATGAGTCATCAGTCATTAGTCATCAGTCATTAGTCCTATCGTGTCGGCTAAAATAACATCGATCGGGTTCGATCGTTGGGCTTGAGTTCTCTCTGGTCTGATGAGGAATTAATTCCCAACGATCAAACCAATATGATTTAGGTTCGTAGCGAGGACTTCAATCCGCATTTTTCGATGCTTGAAATCCCACTACAAACAAATGTGATTGAGGTTGGTAGCGAGGACTTCAGTCCGCATTTTCCGAGGCATGAATTCCTCACTACCAACAAAGCAGTGTATTGATAACTTAATAAGCATTTAGGTGGATAGCTATCGGAGGCGGTGCTGTTCCCGTTCTCAATCCTGCTGTTTTGGAGTTAATGCAGCGAAATTAATCGGATGTTGCATATCCCATTGCCATTCCGCTAAAACGAGCAAGCTAAATACCATTACCCCTCCCGTAAACAGGAAAGACCAACCGCTGGTATAAGGCAAAATCAAAATGCCCAACAGGTGAAACAAACTTGCAGCTAACAGCGCGCGCGATCGCAATGCCAATCCCGTCCCCAAATACCCGATTCCGCTCATTCCCAACCACAGAGGACAGAGATTGGTCAACACTTTTCCCCAACCTAAAAAAATGCCCAAGTCGGTCAGCAGCAATCCCAATAACATGAGTATTACCCAACCGTAAAGCACCCAAGTCAGGCGTTCTTTTTTGACCCAACAGTACGTCCAGCTTACCATAGCCACTGTCCCTACAAGGCTGAGGGCTGACCACAAACCTGCTTGCAACATCCAACTAACAGGCAAAAATTGTGCCGTACCAAACATGGGTATTAACAGCAAGCTCCACATCAGGCAAGCTCGATCGAGGCAAGTATAAAATGTTGAGTAAGATCGTTCTTTCCCTAGGGGGAATTTCACCTGCCAAAGCCCTTCTAAATCCTGAACGTCAAGGTTAAGCTGTTTGCGGCGCAGAGGCGGAACTGAATAATTAAAAAAAGTCATATTTTTCACAGAATTTAAATTCACGATGAGTTGCTTATGTACCTATATCAACAGCAATCGCTATAATTGCAATCAGTCAATCGGATTAAATTTGTCAGTTTTATGATGTGTCCCAAGTAACAGTTATTCGCTGACACTTGGTAAAACAGGAAGAGAGAGATTTAAATAGCTTATAAAATAGCTCTTCCGACAGATGGCTGCATTCTTGTTTATTGGATACTTTGAAAAAAGTAAACCTTGTTACAGAATTTATGCTCACTTCATCCCATCCTCTCAAACAGGTATTTCACTGCCCGGAAGAATCTGATTTTTACTCGCACTGCTTGGAAAGTTTAGTGTTAAATGCCAGCGACGAATCTCGAACTATCGTAGAGTTTGGTTCGGGTGAGGGAAGTCCAGTTATTAAGTCTTTGCTGAGAACCGATTTTGACGGAAAAATACAGGGATTTGAGCTAAATAATGTAGCTTGGAAAATTGCTGAATCTCAAATTAAGCAATATGAACTGAGCCAACAATACACTGTACACAATTGCTCTTTTTTTGATTCGTCTTTATACCAGTCGGCGGATTGTGTAATCTCAAATCCGCCTTACTTGCCGGCCGCGGACGCTCAGATTTACCAACCGCTGCTGCACGGCGGAAGTGATGGTGCAACTATTGCTAAAAAACTTTTGTCTTTGGACTGCGACCAAGTTTTACTGATGGTTTCTAGCTATTCTAATCCTGTGGGTTTGATGGATTATGCTTTGGATCGAGGCTACTCGGTGGCGAATTTTGAGATTGCACCTTTAACTTTTGGCTATTACAGTTCGGAGCAGAAGGTGAAAAGCGCGATCGCCCATCTCAGAAAACAGGGCATGGCTTTTTATTCGGAAAATATCTATCTGCTGGCGGGAGTTTTGTTTCAGAAGCAGTCCAACTCCCACAGAGATTTGTCGATCGAGCTAATTCAGTTATTGACAGCTTTGTAAAACACAGCCCCGGTACCCCCGTAGGGTGCCGGGGCGATCGCCCTTTAATTGTGTTCTGCGGCTTGGATCGATCGCACTACAGCCAACCCAGCGCGATCGCCGATCGACTTCTGTTGATCGTACCCCAACACCAATTCCCACGCATCCTGCGGGTATCTGTCGGTCAGCGGGATCGCCACTTCATCCAGCATCCAACGGCCGTGACGCTCGTCTTCGCGGATGTGCAGTTCCCAATAACCCATCGCAGCCTGGGAGAGGCCCAGACGCTGGGCGGCGGCTAGATAATTGCGGTAAACGACGGGCCCCGCCACCTCAAAATACGTGAGTCCGCCGTTGTAGCGCAGAAAATGGCGCTTGCGTTCCGTCAGCAGGAAGCTGTGATTGATGCCTGCGATCGCTTGCCAAGGCACTAAATCGAAGTAGGCTTCCGGTTCCGTACTCATCCCGAATTCTGCCAGCATTTGGGCAAAATAAGTCGAGTGCTTGCGGGCTAAGCGACCGCCGCCGTATTCTTCGATCAGCACCCGCGTCAGCGTTGACTGAATTTCGTTGCCGACACCGCCGAGGATGCGAGAAAGGTGGCTGGCTTCAACTAAACCGTCGAAGGAGGCGATCGCCAGCAGGTGTCTGTATCCCCCTTCAGTCATCTGTTCTCGCAGGTAGCGATCGATGTCAGTGAGTTCTGGATCGACATCGGCGGCGGCGCGATCGCGCAGAGCTTGCTTGACATCCTCGATGTTTTGCAGGGCTGCAACGTCGATTTGGGCGCTTTCCCACTGCTGCCAAGGTGATTCGATGCGATCGCGCACAGAACGCAAATAGTGCGATCGTTCGTTGTTGTAGCGGCGCAAGTCGTCGTACCAAAACAAGTTGAGGCGGTTGATGCGGTAAAGCACGCGCTGCAAGAAGCGGTGCGCGGCTTCATCCTCTTCGGGTTGCTGATATGCCGATCGGAGGGCAAAGGCGATCGCGCTTTCAAAATCGCTCACAAGTAACGGTTTTGCCGCGACTGTCTTGTCTAAATCATCCACAAGCAGCAAATTGACAAATTGGCGATCGGCTGCCTCGTAATTAGGAAGTGCAGGTGGGCTTTTGGGAAGAGTCGGCGAGTCGATTTTGGGGAGTAAATCTGCGGTATTTTGCATGGAATCAAGTTATGTTAACTCAGATTATTGTGCAGCCTGGCAAAACAGCCAACCGTTACAGATTGCTGAATATTTTGGCTGCTTACTTTCAAGATACCGAATCATTCACCCCGATACACCTTTCTATTGATAGATATTTTTGATTTTCCCTTGTTCTATGCTCTTGCTTTAACTAACTAATTACTTCTGACGGCCTCTGGGAGCGATCGACTAATTGGGGTCAATATTTCAGCATCTTGTTTAGCAGGCACAGCTTCCCGCCACGCTGCGATACCGCCAGAGAGGAAAGCTAAATTCAAATTAGTTTTTTGCAATTTTTGGTATGCTTTAACTGAGCGCCCTCCCCGCGCACAATAAAGTACAATAGTTGGTTGAGTTTGATTAGATTTGACAATCGAGCGGACAATAGCTTGCACTTGCTTGACACCGAATCCGGCTTCAATGTCAATCAGGGGAACCAGCGGACTTTCACCGATGCGATCTTCTGCGTACTCTTCGGGCGATCGCACATCAATCAAAATCACAGATTTTAACTTGCCCTGCTGCAATTGGGCAACAGTTACTTTTGGGGCATTCAAACTGGCGAGAAAAGTAGGAGTATCCATGTGATTAAATAAGGAAACTGCACTCAGAGAACTAACCGCAACTAATATCGCACCCAGGATTACAGGCAAAGGGCGAAAATAGCGAGCCATACCTGGTTTTAATTTATCATTGAGCATTTTAATTGTTCCGAGAAACGGATAGAGTAATTGTCCGAGATAGCCAACAGGTATGCGAGCGGAGACACCATATTTTCGGGGTCTTTTCCCTGTTGGCATATAGAGAGTGCCAAATAGTAAATCTAAGAGTGGCAACTGAACCGCAAAGTTTTTGTTATTTATTTTGGGGATTTTAGTGTGATGCCATTGATGAAATTGCGGGGTAGCCACAAACCATTTTAGCACGCCAAATCTGAGAGTAATATTAGCATGAATTAAAAAGGCGATCGCCGCCGAATAAAGAGCATAAACTAGAAAAGTTTCCTTGGCAAATCCCAACCAGACAAGAGGTATAATTTTGCAAATCTGAGTAAAGAGTTGCTCGCAGGGATGCACCCGCACTGCTGCCAACCAGTCCATGTGTTCAATGCTGTGATGGACTGCATGAAATTGCCAAAGCCAGGGTACTTCATGCAGCAGTCGGTGAGCGATATAATATGCCAAATCTGAAACGATAATTGCTTCTGCAAACTGCAACCATATCGGTTGAGAGGCTACTTTGCTTTGCAATTCCTGGTTAAGTAAATTAGTCATCAGTGACAAAGTTACAGTCACAACAATAGCACCAAATCTGCCAATAAAGTGACCTGTAAAAAAATAAGTGGCATCGGTTGCCCATCCGAAACGGAATATCTTTTGGTTGTGCAATGAAAAGATTCTTTCGAGGGGAATGAAGATGCAAGTTAAGATGATGAAACCTTTGACTACTTCTGGCATAATTTTTGTCGATATTTACTTCGGCACTACCACAGTGCCATCACCGCAGACAGGAACACCATTCTGAAGGATAGGATTAGGCGGTTGGATATTCTTCCCCAAAGCATTGGTTTCACACAGAATAGCTGTAGTAGTCTTTTCATTGTTAGCTGCTGGGGAAACAGGTACTAAAAATACTGCCCCGACATAGCTACGAAGATTATTGTTGCTACGGGCTACACCATAACTAAACGCAGCATTTTTGGTAGATAGGGTTGAATAGTTATAGTTGATTGTCTGAGTTTTAATACCGAGGCCCAGGGCAGTAAGGGAATTGGAAAATGCGCCTTTCTCTGCAAAATAGGCTTGTTGGGCGCGGTTCATTGAGCCAACATATTGCTTACCTTCTGATTGCTTCGCTTTATTGCCGCAACTCAGAAAAGGAGGAAGGGCGATCTGAGCAAGTATCCCAATAATTATCACAACCACAGAAAATTTATTAAAAAGTATTTTCAGTATACCTAAAGGAAAATAAATCAAAATTATTTTCAGTAAAGTTGTTGCGACAGATTCACATTCTTTTATGGGTTGCAAATCTTGCCGATCGACTGTTGCGACAGATTTAGGTTCTTTGATGGGTTGCAAGTTTGTGCGATCGCTTGTGGCGACAGGTTTAGGTTCTTTGATGGGTTGCAAGTTTGTGCGATCGACTTTTGCGACAGATTTAGGTTCTTTGATGGGGCGATCGGGTTGATAAGTTTTTGCCAAAAATTTCGATTGTTCGTTGATTTGATTGAGTTCAGGCTTTTCTTTGGGCTGTATATCGACTGTTGCGACAGATTTAGTTTCTTTGATGGGTTGCAAATTTGTGCGATCGGTTGTGGCGACAGATTTAGGTTCTTTGATGGGGCGATAAGGTTGATAATTTTTTGCCAAAAATTCCGATTCTTGGTTGATTTGGTTTAGTTCAGGCTTTTCTTTAAGCTGCATACTGGTTCTCCAAATGTTTGACAAGCGGTTTTTAGACGATGATTTGTTTGAGGGGATGTGCGATATTCAGCTTTGAAGTAGCGCCTCTTTGACCTTCGATCGAGGATTTGCCAACCTGGGCGATCGCACTTTCTACCCTATTTCTATTAAATCAGGTGGCTATTTGAGAACATGAGTGAGTTCTCATCGACTTCTCATCGACTTTTCTGGGACTTACGCAACACACACCTGTGACAGAAACCGGGTTTCTGGCCAAGACTCTGCAATCAACCCTATATTTTTCCTCAGAAACCCGGTTTCTCTTGGCTTATCGCAGGGTAAGAAACCGGGTTTCTGGCCAAGACTTTGCATCTCAACCGATGTTTTTCGTCAGAAACCCGGTTTCTCTGGAGTTATCGGATGGTTAATCGATCGCCAAAATACTCCTGATACAACCGACATCTCGGAATGCAATGATTTCCATCCAATTTCACCAACCCCATACTGTTCAACTTAAACCCCAATTCTGACCTCAATCTAACTGGCTGGGAAACACTAGCCACCTCTCTCATCCCCTCCATCAATTCCGCATATTTCTCTAAATTCCACAAATGCCGCCGCAAATGATCGCTATAAATTCCCGCTTCAGTTGCAGGGAATTTCACCAATTGATCTAAAGTCACATCTTGACGCGAAATATGATACATTCCCAGCCGCACTAAATAAGGATTTCCTCCCACTAACCCCATCAATTCTGCAACTTCGGCCTCACTCCAATTCAATCCGTGGCGTTTTGCCAAATCTTGCACTTGCTGCAAAGTAAACTCCGGCAATTCAATCGGCAATCCCACATTAAAAGGCGATTTGTTCACATCCAGCGGGATATAAACTTCCGTAGAATGCACCACAATCAAGCGAAACTTTTTCCAGATATCTCGCCGCTTAGCTTCTTCGTGCAAAGCGCGCAACAATCCAAAAAAGTCATCGGCAATTTCCGGGGATTCAAATAGGCGATCGCACTCATCCAAACCCAAAGTCAAAGGCGGTGACGATTCCGACAGCAAATACTGTTCAAAGTAAGCCTTACAGCACTGATTGCTGCCAATCAAATCTGCTAATTCCCAGCACTTCGGTAACTGTTCCAGCATTCCCAATTCTTGACCGATGCTAGCACAAAACCACTGCAAAAATGTATCTGAGTTAGCGAAAACTCTCTTATTTGCTAGTTGAAAACTCAGCGCCACCGTGCGAGAACCTTGCTGTTCTGCATGATGCAAAATCCTCGCCATTAAAGAAGTTTTGCCCATCTGTCTGGGAGCTTTTATGCGGATCAGCGCTCCCGGTTGGCTAATGGTTTCATAACAGCGAGATTCGATGGGAGGGCGATCGATATAAAAATAAGAAGCTAAATCTACTTGTCCTCCCGGCAATTCTGGTGCGGCTGCTGGCAAGGGTTGAATTATTGACTGTTTTGTGGTAGGAATATTGCTTAAATTGACAGCTAATTCATGGCTTGCACTGGATTGGGCGATCGCAATTTTTGCAGATATCGGCAACACCTCATCGGGCGGGGATTCCGCCTCAAAATCGGCTATATCGCGCCATTCCTGACCCAATCCGCGACAAATTTCGATGAAATTGGCATAATCCACAGGTTTGCCATTCAGGAAATGACTGACAGTAGATTGGGCTATCCCCAAATCCTCAGCCAAGATTTTCTGACTGGGAAAGCCATTTCTCAGCAGAGACGATTTAATTGCGGGAATGCACTGGAGACGCAGCTTGAGCGATCGAGGCATTGCTTATAACGATCGAGACACTGAAACCATCATAAATGCCAATCGTCCCAAAGTCGATGAAAAGTCGATGAATTCTCAAATAACTCACTCGCGAACTCAAATAGCCACCTGATTAGATGAGAAATATCAAGGTTGGATCGCATCAAAACGAGGTAAAAGCATTGTGTATTCTCTCCTAATTTGGTCGCTGGCGTTAGCCACTAATCAACCGGGTTTCGCCTTCACACCGCCGATGTTTTGGTTTGTGCTGGGAGTTGTGCTAAGTGCGATCGAGCTATTAATCATCAAAATTCAGCCCCAAAAATACAGGTTTTACCTATTGATGATGGGAGTTGCTGCTCTAATTTCATCCTTTATTTTGTGGAGAGGATCGGTAGCATTTCAATTCAGTTGGGCAAATGTAATGTATGAAGATTTTGACTGGCAGATATCCTACTGGATGGGAATATCTCTCGCTCTGAGTATCTGGATTCGACCGATTTTTATTGTACGCAAAAAGTTTGTGATTCCCGAAGCAACCGAAGCGACAACTATCTCCGAAATTTCCCCAGGAGAAACTGGAATGGTGATTTATGAAGGTGCTTCGTGGAAAGCTCGCAATGAAGATTCCCAAGGAATCGCACCCAGACAAAAAGTTTACGTTTTGCGCCGGGAAGGAAACACGCTGATTGTTGTACCTGACAAATTAATTCACATCAATAGCTAAGTCTCAGTTGGCTCCTCGATCAATCGGCGAGTGAAATCGCTTCTACACAAGCAAAGTCCGCCTTCGCGGACTAAGAAATTAACTTTCAATTGTCAACTATTTACCAGGAGATTCAGTATGTATCAGTATTTTTTGATGGTATTGTTTGCAATCACCGGAGTATCTTTAGCCAGCAGCGTGAAAATTGTCCGTCAAGGAGATGAAGCCTTAGTTGAGATTTTCGGAAAGTACGATCGCAAAAAACTCGAACCTGGTTTGACATTTCTGATCCCGTTTGTCGAAACAGTCGCCTATAAACAAACTCTGCGGGAGCAAATGTTAAAACTGCCACCGCAACAATGTGCAACTAGCGATCGGGTTTTTGTCACCCTTGAATTTATTGTGTACTGGCGAATCATTGACTTAGAAAAAGCTTCTTACAAAGTTCAGAATCTCAAGGAAGCCATGTTCAATATGCTGATTCTTTCCATTCGGACTCAGATTGCTAAATTAACTGTCGAGGAACTTCATACAGTTCGCCATCAACTCAATAATACTTTAGTGGAGGAGCTGGATACAACCACCGATCCGTGGGGTGTGAAGTTTACGAGGGTGGAATTGCGCGATTTTGCGATCGGCACTAAAACGACTAAACCCGAATATTCCGACAAAAAAGAAGCACAAAAGTTGCGATATTAGGAATTAGTATTTCCTCGTTGAATCGTTCCTAGTATCTGCCAATTCCTGACGACAATAAACACGCGCTTTCCCACATTCCAGCAGGGGTTTAAACCCCTGCCTCAAAGCTAAAGTCCTCTTAAGAGGACTCAGGAGAAGACTGTTAAATTCATTAGACATCTCCAAAAAGAATCTAAAACCCTTGTCCTATCTAGACAAAAATCTAGTTTCTGGAGATGTCTATTAGTCCTCTTCAGAGGACTTAAGCTTTGAGACAGGGAATTCATTCCCTGTCGGACTGTCGGACTATCGGTTTTACTAGAAATACAGAGAGTACACTACCATGACTCAACAAAAATTTCAGTTATCTAGTCTTTCAATTTATCGTTACGAATGCTTCTTGTTTTTAATGTACGTCGGACTAATTGGCGTGCTAGCTTCCCCCTCATTTATTAACGAGTTAATTCTGGAAATTACCTCGGAACCCAAACAGTATCTTAGCTCAATGAACAGAGAGCAAAAAGCCTATTTTGCTCAAAGAAATACTTTTGCTAATTCTGTCGAAGCATTGGGAACAGGAATTCAAAATGAAACCCCAAATTACAAGTATTCAGTTCGCGCCACGAAGAAAGCAGCATTTAATTATGGAGTATCCAAGCACCCAAAAAGTACAAGCTATGTCGGCGGTGTCTTTGTAGTTCCTGCTAAAGAAGTTGAGCCAAATGCTGCCAAACATGAACTCAAGGCAATAGCGATATTGTGTAAAGCTGATTCTCCCGGTTCAATTAAACCAGCGGAACCCACCTATGAGAATGGTAAAATTATTTGCGGTAAAGGCACAACAGAAGTGACCAAATAATCTAACTATAGGCAAAATAATGACAGTCGATTATCAATATCAAATCGGCGGCAGTCTCCCGCAAGATGCGCCCACTTATGTAGTGCGACAAGCTGACTCGGAACTTTATCAAGCCCTGAAAGCTGGAGAGTTTTGTTACGTGCTCAATTCCCGACAAATGGGCAAATCTAGTTTGCTGGTGCGCACCGTACAAAAGCTCTCGGCTGAAGGTATTGCTTGTGCTACGATCGACCTTTCGGACATTGGCAACCAGCAAGTCTCTCTAGACAAGTGGTACGGCGGCGTCGCTTACAAACTTTTGTGCAATTTCAACCTGTTTAACGCAGTCGAGTTTATGACTTGGTGGCGGGAGAGAGAATTGATGTCCCCAGTCCAACGTTTAGGAGAGTTAATTGAAGAGTTATTGCTGGTCAAAATCTCTCAAAACATTGTCATTTTTATTGATGAAATTGATAGCGTTCTCAGTTTCAAAGAATCCCTTGATGATTTTTTTGCCTTGATTAGATCGTGCTACAATAAACGCGCTCACAAATCAGAATATCAGCGGTTGACTTTTGTTTTGCTGGGAGTCGCTACGCCGTCGGATTTAATTAGCGATGCCACTCGCACGCCGTTTAATATTGGTCGCGCGATCGAACTTCAGGGTTTTAGTTTACATGAATCTTTGCCTTTAGTCAAGGGGTTTGAGGGGAAAGTTGATAATTCTCAAGCAGTTTTACAAGAGATTTTGGAGTGGACTGGTGGACAACCTTTTCTGACTCAAAAGCTGTGTAAATTGATAGTTCAATCGCAGGAAGAAGGTTCGGCAGCGGATTTTGTAGCGGATTTAACGGATGTAACGGATGGAATAAGAACTGAAGTTCTGACTACGAACCAATTGTTGATTGGGGAGATAGTGCAATCTCAGATTATTGATAATTGGGAAGCTGCTGATGAGCCAGTGCATTTGAAAACAATTCGCGATCGCCTCCTCAGAAATCAGCACCGCGCCAGTAGATTATTAGGACTATACCAAAAAATATTGGCACTCTCAGCAAAAGGAGAAATTGGTAGGGGTAGTGCCCCCGTGCCTACCCGTGCCCCCGTGCCTACCCGTGCCCCCGTGCCCGCACTGGCTGGGGGGATCGGGGCCGATGATACTTCCGAAGAAACAGAATTGCGTTTGAGCGGATTAGTTGTAAAACGAGCCGGAAAATTAACCGTATCCAACCGCATTTATGCAGCTATATTCAATCAAAACTGGGTAGAAAAAGCACTAGGAGATTTGCGCCCCTATGCGGAATCTCTAACAGCATGGATAGTATCAGATTGTCAAGATGAATCTCGAT
>JAYUGZ010000415.1:0-4428 GCA_043767465.1 Cyanobacteriota bacterium | reverse complement strand
ACCAATAACCAATAACCAATAACCAATAACTAATAACCAATAACCAATAACCAATAACTAATGACTCTAAAAGCAGTTTTATTTGATTTTAATGGCGTCATGATTAATGACGAGGCGATTCACGAGAAAATAATTGATCGACTGATGCTCGATGAAAATCTCCAACTCAAACGCGGGGAGTTTCGAGAAGTTTGTTTGGGAAGGAGCGATCGCACTTACATTACCGATCTGCTGAAGCGCCGGGGACGATATCTGACAGAAACATACCTCGATCGCCTGCTGCTTGGCAAGGCCAAAGCTTATCAGGAAACAATAAACAGTTTGCAAACATTGCCAATTTATCCGGATTTGGCAGAATTTATTGACAAAATTCGGGTTTCGGGACTGAAAATGGCGGTAGTTAGCGGGGCAATGCGATCGGATATAGAATTGGTGTTAGAGCGATCGGGTTTGGCTGCAAATTTTGAGTTAATTGTCGCAGGCGACGACTTGGCGACAAGTAAACCAGAACCTGACGGCTACCTGTTGGCGGTGGAACTTCTCAACCAGAAATATCCTGCTTTTAACTTGCAAGCGATCGAGTGTTTGGCTGTAGAAGACTCTTTTGCGGGGATTGAATCGGCGAAAAAAGCGGGGATGCAGGTAGCGGGAGTGACTCACACTTACCCGTTTCACATGATCCAGCGCCAAGCTAATTGGACGGTGGATTATTTTGCTGATTTAGAGTTAGACAGAGTGGCCCAACTTTGCTCGATCGCCCCGCAATCAGCGCCAGCAAAAAACACTTGACTTTTTAGCAGTTACGTGCTAATGTAAGTGACTGTCTGCCAAATTAAGAGCAGACGTAACCTGCAAGCCTTTTAGATTCGGCAATCTGGAATCTAAAAAAAAGGGTGAATTAAAAGTCAATCAGGGGAATTAGCTCAGTTGGTAGAGCGCTGCGATCGCACCGCAGAGGCCAGCGGTTCGAGTCCGCTATTCTCCATAACTCAGCGATATTTGTAGAAAGGGCGATCGTCACCTGGTCTGAAATTTGCCTGTGAATGTGCGATCGACCCGGTTTCTGCTTAACTCCTAGCATCAATAGCCTGTTTGTATAAAAAAAGCGGTTTTCTAATTTCACACTGATGGCGGAATAGACATATTTTAGTCTCTCAACCCGGTAGCTGCCTAACTCCCAGCATCAACAACCAACCTGTATAAAAAAGTGGCTTTCTAATTTCCGACTAATTGCTAAAATCACGGATATTTGGTGTGTAAGCGCGGTTTCTGCCGCAGTTGCCATCAATCCCCACACAACATTCATTTTGTCAACAATAATATTTTTTGTATCTAAACGTACAACACTCTTCTTGAGCAAGTCTTAAAATCAATTCGCTATGTGTTATCATGCTCAAGAATCTGACTCATCTATTCAAGAGTAACAAGAAAAAATGACAAAGCGATTCGATCGGCGGAAATTTCTTTTATACAGTTCTGCTACCCTCACATCAAGTTTATTTCTAAAAGCTTGTAGAACTCCCACTCCAACCGCAACCCCAGCCGCTTCTCCAACCGGAACTACACCAACAGCAGCACCAGCAGCCAGCAGTGGGAACACGATCAAAGTAGGAATTTTACATTCCTTGAGCGGCACAATGTCAATCAGCGAAAAAAGCGTGGTAGATGCCGAACAATTAGCGATCGAAGAAATTAATAAAGCAGGCGGCGTCCTCGGAAAACAAATCGAAGCAATAGTAGAAGACGGCAACTCAGACTGGCCGACTTTTGCCGAAAAAGCCAAAAAATTGATCGATCAAGACAAAGTTGTCACCGTCTTCGGCTGCTGGACATCCGCCAGTCGCAAAGCAGTATTGCCAGTCTTTGAAGAAAAAAATCATATGCTCTGGTATCCCGTACAATACGAGGGTCAAGAGTGCTCAAAAAACATCTTTTATACCGGGGCGGCGCCGAATCAACAAATCGAGCCCGCAGTTGACTGGCTGCTAGAAAATAAAGGCAAAAAATTCTTCTTAGTCGGATCGGACTACGTTTTTCCCCGCACCGCAAATACCATTATAAAAGCACAGCTAGCAGCCAAAGGCGGCGAATTAGTTGGGGAAGACTACATTCCTTTGGGCGGTACAGAAGTCACGCCAATTATCACTAAAATTAAGGCAGCTTTGCCCGACGGCGGCGTCATTTTCAATTCCCTCAACGGCGATAGCAACGTCGCATTTTTCAAACAGTTGCAGGGCGCAGGTTTGGGCCCGGACAAATATCCGTCAATGTCGGTCAGTATTGCTGAAGAAGAAGTAAAGGCGATCGGCGTAGAATATCTGAAAGGTCATTATGCCGCCTGGAATTACTTCATGACTGTGGAATCTCCCGCAAATACAAAATTTGTGGCAGCTTTCAAGGCAAAATACGGCAAAGAGCGTGTAACAAATGACCCGATGGAAGCAGCTTATATCATGGTTTACCTGTGGAAGCAAGCGGTCGAAAAAGCGGGGACAGCCGACGATTTGGAAAAAGTGCGGGCAGCAGCTTTAGGTCAAACGTTTGACGCGCCGGAAGGCAAAGTAACGCTGGAAGCTAACCATCACATTTCTAAATTTGTGCGGTTGGGAAAAGTGAGAGAAGACGGTTTGTTTGAAATCGCTTTTGCTACTCCCCAAGCAGTGAAGCCGATTCCTTGGAATCAGTTTGTCACTGAAACAAAAGGCTTTTCTTGCGATTGGTCAGACCCCGCAAAAGGCGGCAAATTTAAAACCCCCTAAGTAGGTAATACCAATTTTATTAATGTTGGCAACTTATCTTCGATCCCCCTAGGGCGTGTCTTCAAACCCGGAGATCCCCCCCGGCCCCCCTTAATAAGGGGGGAGTAAGAGCATTCTTTCGTCAATCCCTACTCCCCGAAAGCAAGGGGGAACTGGAGTCTTCAAAGTCCCCCTTGCTTTCGGGGGAGTTAGGGGGATCGAGACTCGGCGACAAGCGAAATATACAGAGGGTTTTAGTTCTAAGTTGACACGCCTTGGGATAAAACCCGCCTCTAATTATCCGAAAAGGAAGTTAACCGACTTGATGCAGGAGGAAAAAAAGTGGCGATATTGGACGGTTTATTCAACGGCATTAGCATCGGCGCTGTTTTACTAATTGCAGCCCTGGGACTAGCAATTATTTTCGGGCTGATGGGCGTGATTAATATGGCTCACGGCGAGTTGATGATGCTGGGGGCTTATACAACTTTTGTAGTGCAAAATGTCTTCAAAAATTTCGGAGGATTTGCCTTTGAAACTTATATTTTATTTGCCATTCCCCTAGCTTTTTTAGTGGCGGCATTGGTAGGATTAATTCTGGAACGCGGCGTGATTCGCCATCTCTACGGGCGTCCGCTAGAAACTCTGCTGGCAACTTGGGGCGTAAGTTTGATTTTGCAGCAGTTTGTCCGCAGCGTCAGTTGGGCGCTGGTAACGGGAATTGCGGTGTTTTGTTTGCTATTTTTTGGCGGTTTGCAGGTGCTGAAATCGCGATCGGATTTCGATCGCACTCGCAGCACATTTACCGCCATAATTTTGCCTCTGTCTTTGGGTATTTCTTGGGCGGTGAGCGCATTTTTAGGGCAAACTTACCAACTCGCAGTCACTAAACCTTGGTTTGGCGCTCAAAATGTCGATGTGACTGCGCCTGCATGGCTGCGCGGCGGCATCCCGCTGGGAACTTTTCAGTTACCCTACGCCCGACTTTTTATTATTGCGCTGACAGGCATTTGTTTGGCGGGAATTTACTTTTTTTTGCAAAAGTCTGTGTGGGGACTTCGGATTCGCGCTGTGACGCAAAATCGCAGTATGAGTGCGTGTTTGGGAATTCCTACCGAACAAGTAGATGCGCTGACTTTTGCTTTGGGTTCGGGGTTGGCTGGTGTTGCTGGATGTGCGATTAGTTTGATTGGTTCTGTAGGCTCAAATACCGGACAGAATTATATAGTTGATACTTTTATGGTTGTGGTTGTGGGCGGTGTCGGCAAGATTATGGGGAGTGTTGTTGCTGCGATGGCGATCGGCACTGCAAATTACCTGATCGGTTCGGGAACCTTAGCAACAATGTTCGCTTCTGTCAAGCCTTTAGCTGATTTTTTCACATTTTTCGCCACAACCAGCATGGCAAAAGTGATGGTATTCGCCTTAATTATGGCTTTCCTGCAAGTGAAACCCGGAGGAATTTTCCCGCAGAAAGGACGCACGGTTGAGAATTAATAACTACAGGTTTGAGCGAAAAACAATGGAGAATATACAACGAAAGGCACTGGTAAAAGAAGCGGCAATTGTCGGGGCGATCGCGCTTATACTGATATTACTCATCCCAGGAATACTCCCCGACGTTCGCCTCAACCAATTGGGACGATTTTTAGCCCTAGCCATTGCAGCCCTCGGCATTGACCTAATTTGG
>JAYUGZ010000414.1:0-1731 GCA_043767465.1 Cyanobacteriota bacterium | reverse complement strand
ACCTGGATCAAAATTTGCCTCAACTGCGAATCTTCGACAGATCCATCCATATTTGGATACAGCATTTGATCTCGTAACGTCCCTAAAATCATGTAAGGCCGCTGCGACAAAAACAACATTTCATTCAGGGTAGGCCGCAAAATTGTACCAGTCCCTGCATCCCACAGTCCAACGATCGCCCTTAGCAAAGAACTTTTCCCGCACCCGCTAGGCCCTCTCACCAGCAAACCCTCGCCAGTAAAGAGTTTCACCGATAGATCCTCCACCAAAGTCCGTTGACGGTTCGGTGTTTGGAGGGTCATATTTTCGATCGCCAGTCGATCGGCAATTTCAGTTTTGATACTTGTTTTTTCAACACCGTCAACCTCGTTAGAAGTTAAATGGTGAGTTTCCAAACACTCTAAAAAGGTGTATAAACGCTCGACACCCGCGCCAAAAGTAGCAAGGGATTGAAAGCGCGCCACAATTAGATTCAGCGAGAAAAATACTCGGATAAAAGCCCCTTGCGCCTCGGTAACTTTACCAACTTCTAACTCACCCGCAAAAATCCCAGGGGCGACTACAATTGCTGGCAAAATGAAGGGGATAAATTCATAGGCGTTAGTCAGGATATTGAGATTCAACTCCCAAAAAATCAAGCGTTTAAAATTATCAAAAGCTTCGACAAATCTGCCTTTAATTTGAGCTGACTCGCAGTCTTCTCCCTGATAAAAGGCGATCGCCTCCGCATTTTCCCGCACCCGCACTAAACTAAACCGAAAATCGGCCTCTTTTTTAAGCTGCCCAAAATTGAGTCGCATTAACGGCTTCCCGAATACCCCAACCGTCGCCAGGGTTCCCACCAGGGCGTAGAGCACCAAAAACAAGATTAACGGCTTAGAAATGCCCCAGAGCACCCCACTAAAGGCCGCTACGGCTAACAAAGAATCAACTACCGCTAGCAGTAGTTTTAACGATTCTTGGGTAAAACTTTTGACATCTTCAGCAATCCGCTGATCGGGGTTATCGATGTCAGCATCGGCATGATTGAGATTGTAAAATGCCCGATTCTGGAAATAGCGATCGACAAAATAGTTAGTCAGCCACCGCCGCCACTCCAAGCCCAGGCGATCGCGCAAATAATCATAGCCTGCATATAATGGTGCATAAATAACTAATGTTCCAGCAAAAATTAGAATCGTTTGCCAAAATCTAGCTTCATCGTGAGCAGACAATGCCGAAATTAGCTCGCCTCGCTTGTTGTTGAGCAGCACGCTCAGTCCCGTGTAGCCAAAGGATAACAGGATGACTAATAGCAATAAACCGCGCGCCCGCCATTTTTCGTCGCTTGACCAGTATGATTTGGCGATCGACCAGAACTGTTTGAGTATAGTTAGATTAAATCGTTGCATTACTTTTATTCATACAAGGTTGCTCACCTATTTAATATACAGCCTATTCCAGGTTTATGAAGCGTAGTAGGGACACGGCTCTTGGAGTGTTCCTACGGGAATAGAACCATAGGCGGGTGTACTTTATAAATGTGGAATCTGCTGTAAGATGAAAATAGGATTGAAAGCGCAAAACTTCCGATAAATGTTAAAATAGATTAGTTTGTAAGCTGTTACGCATTTAAAATAGTATTGTAGTATTGTAGGGTGCGTCAGCCTCCAGCGTTTCCCTTGCCTCATAAGCGATCAAGCTGACGCACCCTACAGACCTCGTTAGTGGTTTAAATGCGTAACAGCTTAT
>JAYUGZ010000413.1:0-1731 GCA_043767465.1 Cyanobacteriota bacterium | reverse complement strand
CTTATCCCGTGGAACGGTTCGCAAGTTTCATCCCTATTAATTATCGGGAGAGAAGCATTTTCCAGCGGCGAAAAATTGCCAGGAAGTTTAGAAGATTTTGTGCGCAAAGGCGGCAAAGCAATAGTGTTTTCCCAGCGCCCAGAATGGCTGCAAAATACTGGTTTTAGGGTAGGCGGACACGTCAGCCGCCGCGCTTATCCCGTTGACAGCAACCATCCCGCAGTTATCGGTTTAGACAGTGAAGATATGCGCGATTGGATCGGAGAAAGCACGCTGGTTGAAGCTTATCCAAATACGATTGAAAACAGAGCAAACTTTAGTCCGGCAAATATGCCTTGGTACGGATGGCATTGGGGAAATCGCGGCGGTGTCAGCAGCGCTGCAATCGAGAAGCCACACCGCAGCGGTTGGCGGCCAATTTTGGAATCTGAGTTTGATTTAGCTTATTCGCCGCTGATGGAATTGGATTATGGAAAAGGGCGACTGATTTTAAACGAGTTGGATGTGGAAGACCATTATGCTGTAGATGGTGGGGCGGCGCAATTAGTGCAACAAATTGTGAGTTACGGGATGAATTCTGCGGTGATGGGAAAGCCGGATAAGGTAGTTTTAATTGGGGGAGACAAGGATGCGCAAAAGTTGGACAGTTTGGGAGTAATTTATCAGCGGGCTAGTGCGCTTTCTCGGGATGTTGGTTTGGCAATTGTCGGGCGGGAAGCGAATCTGAAAGATGCAGAATTGCGCGGTTATTTGAATGCTGGCGGGAAGGCGTTTTTCTTGCCGCGTCAAGTGCCTGTCGCTGGTTTGGGCGTGGGTTTGCAGCAAGGGAAGGATTTCGGGGGCTCGCTGGCGGTTCCGAGTTGGGATGAGGTGAAGGGGCTTAGCAGTTCTGATTTGCGATCGCGCTCTTTTTATGATACTTGGTTGATTAAGTCTGGGGGAGAAATTGGTGCTGACGGTTTGTTAAGCCGGGTACAAGTAGGTAAGGGCGTGGCGATTTTCTCTCAAATTGACCCGGAAAGTTTGAATGCTGATGCTAAGACTTATTTCCGTTTTAGTCGGTGGCGGCAAACACGGGCAAATGCTCAGATTTTGGCTAATTTAGGAGCGAGTTTTAAGGCGGATGGATCAGTTTTTAACGGTTCGAGTCAGGAGTTTTATCACCCGGATTACAAGACGGATTTTGAAAATGGGGACGATCCTTATCGGTATTATCGATGGTAAGTTTTACCAGTCAATTTTGACCTGTTTTGACAATATCTCCGGCGAATAGAATTCGCGGCTATACAAACGATGTCCGCCTGCGCGGACTGAAGAGTAGAGGGAGTATTTAAACAGGATTTGAGATTACAGGTCAAAGTGTCGCTTAAATCTGGGGTCTAGTTTGTCGGTTTTCCTTTGGTTGCAGGTGCGGCAGAGGGTTTGCAGGTTGCTGATGTCGTTGCTGCCGCTGCGCGCGAGGGGGATGATATGATCGATCGACAGTTCTGCTTCTAGTTTGGTTTGACCGCAGCTTTGGCACTGGTATTTGTTGCGAGTGAATACGTATTTTCTGACTTCTGGGGGAATGGGGATTCTGGGGGTTTTAGTCATGATGTATTTTAACCGCAGATGTTTGATGGATTAGCTGGGTGAGTTTTCGTGATTAAGAAATTGGCGGCGAATCATCGAGGGGTGATTCTGGCGGGCTAGTTTCTGACTTGTTGTTTTCTGGTGTTTCTTCGACTTCTG
>JAYUGZ010000412.1:0-11063 GCA_043767465.1 Cyanobacteriota bacterium | reverse complement strand
GGGGTATGATCCGGACAATTGTCCGTAGCATACCCCAAATTGGGTGATTATGCTGAATAGTTTCAGTCTAATTATTTTCCTCAAACACAAGAATATTTTTTTAACATTTTGCTTCGACTTCACCAATAACAAGCGGCGAATGGGAAGTGCAAACAAACTGGATTGAGGGGAAGGTTCTGGTGAGGTCAAAGCAACTTGACGTTGCCATTTCGGATGGAGCTGCACAGTGTCATATATTTGTACCAGAAGCCGAGAATCGGACGCGGACTTATATTTTGCTTTTCGGTCAGGCGAAGCATCCTATTAAGGTATAATCCGTAGTTCGGTAGGGTTGATCTCAAAATCGAGAGGCAAATTCAAAAAGCTCAGGACTTCCGCAGTCCATCGCTGAGAGACAGGATCGACCTCTGGGGATCTTTTTGGGATCACCCGATCGCAATTATCTTCTTGCTTTGGATACCTAACACCGCTTATAATTTTTAAAACACTATGCGTGAATCAATCCCTAGGACTAAATTCAAATGCAATTGAGCCAACCCTTCCCAAACGGGCAATTACGATGTTAGAAGTTTTCGTATTAGCAACAGTATTCTGTGGTTTTTTTGGCATCATCTTTAAAAAGAACCTGATCATGAAAATCGTCTGTATGGATGTCATGAGTACAGGCGTTATCGCCTATTATGTGGTGATGGCATCGCGAGAGGGCTTGTTAACACCAATTATTTCAAAGGCTCAAAATGTTCCCTATGCCGATCCGGTTCCCCAGGCGGTGATCTTAACGGCGATCGTGATCGGCTTTTCGATTCAAGCTTTAATGCTCGTCGGTGTGATGAAGCTAGCACGGGATAATCCAACATTGGAATGTAACCAAATTGAGATGAATAACACGCCTTAATACTCCCCGCTCTTCCAGAGATGGGGTTTCCCAAACTACCGAAACTTTTCTGATGAATACCCTGACGATTGCCTGGATTGGATTTCCATTTTTTATCGGGTTTATCATTTATTTGATTCCCAAGCTTGACAAGTATATGGCAATGTTGGGAGCGATCGCATCTGCGGCCTTTGCATTCCAGCTTTTTGTAATGCCGTCAGCGGTGACACTGGAATTACTGGATCATTTCAGTGTTACTTTGCTAGTCGATCGCCTGAGCGGCTATTTTATCTTAACCAACGCCCTAGTCACCGCAGCAGTAGTTATCTACTGTTGGCCCACAGATAAGACGGCATTTTTTTATGCACAGATTCTGATGGTGCATGGTAGTCTGAATGCAGCCTTTGCCTCTACGGATTTTATCAGTTTATATGTCGGATTAGAAGTGAGCGGGATTGCAGCTTTTCTGTTGATTTCCTATCCTCGAACTGACAGATCGATCTGGGTGGCTTTACGCTATCTATTTATTAGCAACACGGCAATGCTATTTTATCTAATCGGTGCCGTGCTGGTTTATCAAGCAAGTCATTCGTTTAGTTTTGCCGGATTAGCAAAAGCACCCCCAGAGGCGATCGCTCTGATTTTTATGGGACTATTGGTGAAAGGAGGTGTGTTTGTATCGGGGCTATGGCTACCTTTAACTCACTCCGAATCAGAAACACCAGTGTCAGCTTTGCTATCAGGGATTGTCGTCAAAGCGGGGGTTTATCCCCTCGTGCGGTGCGCGCTGATGGTGCCTGACGTGGCTCCCATAGTTCAGATTTTCGGAGTCGGGACGGCGCTGCTAGGCGTGTTCTGTGCCGTTTTAGAAAAAGATAGCAAACGGATGTTGGCGTTTCACACGGTTTCGCAGTTGGGCTTCATCCTAGCGGCACCGGAAGTGGGTGGATTTTATGCCCTGTCGCACGGTTTGGTTAAATCGTCGCTGTTTCTAATTGCGGGATCTTTACCGAGTCGTAATCTGAAAGAATTGAAACAAAAGCCGATCGATACGAAAATCTGGATTGCCCTAGTTATCGCTAGTTTATCAATCTCTGGGTTTCCCTTTTTGGTTGGCTTTGGGGCGAAGATGTTGACGATGAAAAATTTGCTACCTTGGCAAGTAATTGCGATGAATGTCGCCGCAGTTGGAACCGCAATTTCCTTTGCGAAATTCATCTTTCTACCCCGTGGTGGCACCGCCGAAGCCAAACCTGGCTTTTGGGCTGCGGTATTGCTGTTGCTGGGTGGATTGATTGCAGCTAATGTCGTGTATGTTGAGGCTTATACGCTGGAAAATATGCTAAAGGCGATCGCTACTATCGGCGTTGGTTGGTTAGCCTATTTCTTGATTTTTCAACGTACGGCAATCAAACTACCACGTATGTTGGAACAATTCGATAATCTGGTCGGTTTTATGAGTGTGGTTTCACTTCTACTATTCTGGATGGCATTACCAAAATGATTGGACATCTAATATTAAGATTGAGCATCTGGTTTCTATTGACTGCTGATTTTAGTTTGGCAAATATTGCGATCGGTATTGTCATAGCTTTCGTCTTACCGCGCAGCTATGCACCCCCGGAACCATTAAAGGAGTGGTTTGATGTCTTTGGTAAAATCTTGATGGCGATTCCGATCGCGTATATGGAAGCCTTTGAACTCATCTTCCGTCCCCATAGACACGAAGATGTGATCATGGAAAAAGTGCCAAATCATCGATCGCCTTTGTTGATATTCCTTGATGTTTTCTTGATCACCTTTACACCAAAAACAATTGTGGTGAAATATCATGAAAATGGTTTTTACGAAGTGCACCGGGTGCGGCGGACTTCAAGTGACTAGCTGAAGTCTTTTTCGGATTTTTTAACCACAGAGAGCGCAGAGAACACAGAGGAAGAGAAATCAATGTCATTCTGAGCAAAGCGAAGAATCTCAAACCTTGGCAACACAGTTAAAATACCTAAGTCCTACAAGTCAGAAAAAATCAGGAGGGCAGACAATTGAACAACTTGAATAACTTAATCTTAATTGCGATGATTTTGGCTCTGCTCATACCCATGTATGAGGTATGGAAAGATGATGATATCTGGCAGACAATGTTGGCTTTTGCCAGTATTTCGACGAAGACGGCAATTATTGCTCTCGTCATCTCCGTCTGGCGAGATGATTGGATGATCGGTGTGGTGGCGGCGATTATCCTCAGTGTGGGTAATGCTGGATTGATGTTGTTGGCACAGATAATCAAACGAGTAAGTGACGCATGATTGTAATAAATGTATTGAGCTATACCTGCATCGGTATCGGAATTTTCTTCTGGTTTTGGGGTACTTCTTACCTACTCGGCAAGCGATCGGTTTTGTATAAACTGCACAGTCTTTCGGTAGCAGATACCCTCGGCTCAATGTTGATTGTGGTGGGATTGTTACTGAAAATACCCAGTAAATGGCCTCTGCTAATTCTTGCTCTCATTTGCTTAGCAATTTGGAACACCATGCTGGGATATGTATTAGCCTATAGTTCCAATGCAGGGAGTAACTATGAACGATAACAGTTACATTTATGTCCTCGTTGCTCTGCTGCCACTAGCTGCTTGTATGCTGGTGTTTCAGGTTAATCCATACCACGCATTGTTACTGCGAGGGGTATTAGGCGCGATCGCAGCTTTAGTCTATACAATCTTAGGTGCGGGGGATGTGGGCTTGACAGAAGCCTTGATGGGAACCCTACTCGCGATTACACTTTATGCAGTGACGGTGCGCTCATCCCTCGTGCTGCGTGTGGGTATCATCGAAGGCGGAATAGAGAATGATGCTGTCTCAGAGGACAAAACAGCAGGCGATTTTCAGCAAGTGATAGGTGACATTCGTGCAGTTTTCAAGAAGCGTCATATGCGTCTGGAACTGGTTCCCTATGCAACTACCCAAGCATTGCATCGGGCGTTGATGGAAAAAGAAGTTCATGCAGTTTGTTCCCCACAAGAGCAACGAGATTCTAGTGGCGAATCACCATTTTCTTATAATACCGAAATTAGAGTTCGGCGCGTTTATGAGATTATGCAAACCGAACTTTCATCACCAGGGACAATCCTAACTTATGTGAATACACCAGACGTAGAGGAAAAGCATTTATGAAATGGGTTTATCTCATAGCCGGCATAGCGCTATTCGTGAAAATGCTGCTCATTCCCAATCCGATATCTGACTTTTCGCAGCACAATTCGATCGTCCAATTGGTTGTCCAAGATAGTGGAGTATCCAATGCGGTTTCTGGGATCATTTTGCGAAATCGCCTATATGACACTATTTTTGAAGTTGTGGTATTTACGATCGCAATTTTAGGTGCAAAGTATCTACTTGCAAATGAAAGGCCATCTTGCGCGGTTTATCAGTTTACCGATCAACCATCGATTATTTTGGCGCGATTGGGAGCAACTATTGCCGCTTTGGTGGGTATCGAATTAGCAATTCGCGGGCATTTAAGTCCTGGTGGTGGTTTTGCGGCGGGTGTAGCGGGGGGAACTGCGATCGGGCTAATTGCAATTACCTCATCGCCACAGTGGATGGAGGAAATCTACCACCGTTGGCACGCTGCTACTTGGGAAAAGATTTCGGTGCTGGTTTTTATTGTATTATCAGTAATCACGCTGTCAGGATATGAGTTGCCGCATGGAGAGTTAGGCACGCTTTTGAGCGGAGGAATTCTGCCCTTACTGAATATCCTAGTTGCAGTCAAAGTCGCCCTAGGATCGTGGGCGGTGATGTTGGTATTTATTCGTTATCGCGGATTGTTGTGACAGATTTGAGTGCGATATATAGCGGTGCTCAAAAAATTGAAGTATGGTTATTGCGATCGGAGGATGATGAGTTCCTGAAAATTCTAAACTCCGCCTTCTCGTTCATCCAAATCATCTACTGTTAATGGCGATCGAGCGCTATGGCGCACGTACAACACATAAACCGTAGTATCTCGAATCGCAAACAAGACTCGGTAAATGTTTTTGGATTTCCCATAAAGTAACTGCCGAACTTCTTCAGGGAAAATCTCGTTTTCAATTGCTAAAGCATAGCGCCGAGGTTTTTCTTGGAGTGTGGCGATTTCATTCATCAAGCCTCGAAACGAGCGATCGGCAAATCGGGATTCTGCTTTCGATACCAGCGGTAGGCTTGCTCAATCTCAGAAGAGGCGATCGGGGTAATTTCAACCTGAAATGTCATATTTCTGCTGCATTTCTTGGACAAAATTTGCGATCGGGCGAGTAAGTCCAGCGTTGAGTTCCTCGAAACCTTGCTGAATACCTGCAATTGTTTCCAATTGATCGATCAGTTGGCGCAGTTTAATTGGATCGATTTTGTTTGGATCGAGAAAAGTGACGAGAACTTGAGAGCGATCGCTAATATCTTGCGGTAGCGAGGCTAACTGAATCTAGCCATTCTGATAAATGCCTTCGATGGTTTTTAGCATGAGTTGCAGTTTGGTTAGTATTCCCTTCTATTCTAGCAAGTATAGAAACAAGAACAATTAAGGGTAAAGACTAAAAGGGCGATCCTCTTCGAGGGCTTCGCTAACGTACCTAATTTAAGAGCGATCGACCCCGTAGTAATTTTTTGCGCTCCACTCAACTACTAACGCCTTTCTCATTCAAAGATTCAAGTCGTGACAGCCATTTATCAAAGTGAGAGCATTTGTTCCGAATTACGTGCAATCCAATTTGCTCAGCTAACAGCGGTCCAAAAATAGACTTCGCTTTTCCGTAATCAGGAAACTGCGCGATGATACGTTTGCTAGGTGCTGTTTGCTGCCCGTCGTTGATTAACTCCGGTGTCTGATATTGACTAGCGATAGCTCGGAGAGCTTCAATCTCTTTTGTCCGTCCAGCATCAAGGTACTCAAAACACGTTGGGTCAGAAAAGAGGTATGCCTCATATTCATGTAACTGAATGTAAGGAATGAATCGATAGTCACCAATATCTTCTGCAAAGCTTTTCTCTAAAAATTAAACTCGCTCTAGCGGATTTTGGCGCCTGCTCTCAGATTCAGCTAATCCCGGAAAATCGGCATGAATAGCGTATAAATCAATCATAGTTGTGAAGAAGACATCCGGGGCTTTCTCTTGTTTAAGAAAACGTGTGATGTCATTCTTCATGGGCAGATAATTACGACCGCCACCTCGATGCACCTGACCCTTCTTTTTTGCATGAGCAATAAGTATAGGATTGTGCATAAACACTTCATATTGAGCTAAGTGCGGTTTTATCAAAATGTCAGCGAATGTCTGCTCGGTTTGTCCTTCGGCAAATAGGTAGAGGCGTACCATTAATGCGGGCCTCCCCCAATGATATTTTTCTCCCAAATTTCTCCCAGACTATACTCGTCAAGCCAAGCATCTAATTCTGTGGGATTTAGCCTCTTAAATTGCGATTCCTTGCCCTCTCGGTTCACAGCAATTACATCGTCAGGATCAAAATTATCCAAGAAAGAACTAGATTGAGTGCTAATGAGAATTTGCGTATGGAGTGCAGCCTTACTAAACAAATCAGCCACAACATTTAGAGCGTAGGGGTGGAGCCCTAATTCCGGCTCATCAACGACAATGAGTTCTGGCAGTTCATCTTCTGGCTGTAAGAGCAGCGTGGCAAGACATATGGCACGCAAAGTACCATCTGAAAATTGATGCGGTCCAAATACGCGATCGGACTCCTTTTCTCGCCAGTTGAGAATGACGCGATTAGATACATCTGGTTCAAGAACAAAATCATCGAAGAACGGTGCAATAAGACGGATTGTTCCGATAATGTGCTGATAAGCTGCACCCCCATTCTCTTCACGAAACCTGAGAAGTAATGCAGCTAAATTTCCAGCATCGGGCATTAACCATCGGCTGTCACCAACGTAACAAGATTGCCGGACTCCCGCCGTAGAAGATGTGTCATGAAAATGGTATACACGGCAACGATTCAGCAAATATTCCAGCATTTTAGCCGTTTGCTTACCTTCCTTTGCTGCTTCTTTGATTCTGGTTTCCTGATGTCCTGCACCTAATTCATCAGTCCTTGGGGATGTCCTGTCTGTTTGTAGAAAGCTCAAAGTCTCTTCGGCAAAAATAAGCGTGTCACCAGCCGCATGAAACAGCCGAAGATGATAGGAATCGACCCCATTTTCGACTTCAAATTCTAGTTTTGCTTCTATTTGGGGCGTTGTCTTAGGTCCAAAATATAGGAGGGATTGAGCACTACCTGATACACCAATAAACTGTTGAAAGCGTCCAGCCATCATCTCGTTGAGCATCTTGAAAAACGAGATCAGATTGCTTTTGCCTGCTCCATTTGCTCCAATCAGGATATTTAGGGGATGCAGCTCAATATCTATTGCCTTAATAGACTTAAATCCATTGAGGGTTAATCTTTGTAGCCTATTCAAAAGTCAGTCTCCTAAGTCTGCGATTCGGTAATTCTTTATTAGCACCAAATAATCTTGCTCTATTGAGGCGATCCTCTTCGAGGGCTTCGCTAACGCATCTTGATTCACTTGCAGACAAGGTTTTCAACTTAGCGATCCTCTTCGAGGGCTTCGCTAACGCACGATCGAGTAACTCAGTCATGGCTAGCACACTCTTACAATCAAAATGGCATATTATCTATTATTGCTTATTCTAGCAAATCAAATATAGAAACAAAAACAATTAAGAGTAAAGACTAAAAGGGCGATCGTACAGAATTCAAGGGCGATCGCCCACAGTTAATTTTGAAGTATTGGGTATTGCGATCGAGCGTTAGAAACTATAACTCATCAATCGTTACTAATCTCCCCTCCGTAAACTGAACCACAAGCTCATGTTCATCCAAAAGAGCAGTCCCAACCAGGGGTCGCCGTCCTGTAGCAAATACACGAATCTCTCGTTCCTCTCCGTTCCAAAGAATAATGGCTTTATGAACTGGCAGTACAACTTCACTATTATCCGCTAAATTCACGGGCAAATCATATCTAAAGGGAAGACCGAGCAGAGCGACTGCTTCAGGTGGTAAACAAATCTGATCTGTAAATCCTGTGTCTATCACAAACTTGATTGGGATATCCGCTCGATTCGGAATACGAAATGGCACAGTAATAATCGCGTGTCCATCAACCACGATACCTGAAATCACTTAGACACACGCTCCATGACACCACCTAGAGATGCAGCAACGTTATATCCAATGCGGATACCAAAGAGTCGAGCATTTGGATTTTTCGCACTCAGGTAATCGGCAGCGTGTAAACCATTTTCATCAACTTTATAGTCACCTGTTTCAATGTCAATGATGACCATCTTGCCAATATTTTCTTCTAACTCAATTTTTGGGCGGATGGTGCTCTCATACAAATGTTTCGCACGACGCGCGACTTCTTCACGACTCAAAAGGATTGTTTGCATACATTCCCTCTTTTTTGTAACTTTTGATCCTGTTATGGATATGATAGCTCACTTACACTGCTACATAACGCTGACTGAGTAGGCACGAATTGCCCCATCTACGGTCGCAATAGTCAGACCATTCTCTAAAGCTTGACAGATAAGCATTCTGTCAAATGGATCGCGATGTAATGGTGGTAGTTTAGCCAGTTGAGCTACGCTACTTTCATCAAGAGCAAGACTGACAATTTGATGAAGATCGCGCTGCTTGGGTAAATATGTTTCGGGATGCTCCGGCAGAGGTAACTTACCCAACTGGTACTTGACAATTGCTTCCCAGACTGAAACTGCACTCAAATAGACCTCATTATCTGGATCGCGAATTGTATCTCGAACATCTGTTGATAACTGGGTGTCACCACTGATGAACCATAAAAAGATGTGCGTATCTAGCAGAATCTTCATTTACCTTCAAATGCACTGAGGATATCTTCTGGCAAAGGAGCGTCGAAATCATCTGGAACGGTAAACTCGCCTGCACATAAACCAAATGGTCGCAATTGTTTGGTGCTAAAAATAGGTCTGAGTTCGGCGATCGGCTTATCTGCTTGCAGGATAACAAAAGTCGCACCTGCTTCCACTTGACGCAGATACTTTGAAGGATCGCGCTGAATTTCGTCAACTGTCACGTTCAACATAAAAATGCCTCTAGTGCGTATTTATTTTACCACGACTCTAAAAACTCTTCAACGGTCAATTCAATGTCACTTGCAATTTGGCGTAGCAATCTCGGAGAAATATCGCGACCTTTGTGAAAGGGAACAGTCGTTCCTCGACCATCTTCATGACGAAACTGCTTGTGCGATCCCTTCTGACGAACCTCCACAAACCCAAGATTTTCTAAGATGCGAACAATCTCTTGGGGCTTCAAAACAGGAATATTGCTCATAACCTACGCAACTACAATTTGCTGAGTACCAACAAACTCTGTATTGAAGGTTAGATTCTCATCTTCCAACAACATCTCGATCACTTCACGTAGGTTCGTTTGTAGTTCGTCTAAAGTTTCTCCTTGAGAATGTGCTCCAGGGAAACCGGGAACATAGCCTACATACAAAGCAGTTTCATGGTCTTTCTCAACAACCGCAGTGAACGTTCTCATAAAGTTAAATTCAAACAGCTTGATTTTTAAGCAAAACGGAACAGCTCTAAGTATAGCAGATATGTCTCACAAAAAACAACAATTAAGACTATAAATTCAGAGAGCGATTTCAATAAGCAATTCAATACTCACAGACTGGCAAGCTGTGGATTGTTTTTCCTAAGATTTTGTAATTGTAATCCATCAAGCTTGATTGGAGCATTCTCTTCAAACCAATTGTAAAGCTTGGATGCAAGAGACTCCAACCGCAACGGTTTGGAATTAAAACCCGATCGCATACCTTGACGCACATCATCAATAGTTATTCCCTGCTCGATCAAGAAAGGAATAATATCAATTAAGTTGTTCTCAATATCTTGCGGCTGAAAACTGTACTCTGGATCTGCTTTTAGAGTATACCTACGGCGACGTTTCAAATGATGCTGGTGCATCGCCCAACGGTAGTGATCGTTGTATGCCTCATCATTATCAACAATCACGTCATTGCGATCGATGATATTGGCATTTCCCCAATACACTTTTTCTGCAACAACAAATACGAGATCGCAATAGAGACGACAGAAATTTGGAAAGGAATCGCCACTCACCCAAAAGTTGATATCTCCAACATTAGGTTTCATCTGCGTAATGTGACAATACGTATGCAGAAATTGCTTGTTCCAAATGTATGGATCTTGATTACCGCCAATACGATCGTGATAAACGACAGTAGCATCAAGCGCTGCTACAGCACGAGACGGATGGTAGATGAGATAACCATTCATGCTAAAAACCTAACGAAAATGCAACCCAACGTTCACGCTCACCGGACGCGAATAACCTTTGCATCTCAATCAACTATATTGAGGCGTTCAGGTGCAGCGTGGTTGTTAAACGTCACAGGCGAACAAACTAACGCCAATATCCGATCGATATGGATATGATAGCTTACTACTTCACAATGTTTCTGGATCGAGTTCTTGGGTTTTACCTGCGTGATACTCAGCCATTGCGGAGGCTGCAAGTTTAGCAAGAACATCGGGAGAACTCGCAAATGCTCGATCCCATCTTAGATCGTCTTGAAGTTCTTCCAAAATCATTGAGGCGATCGCATCTTGTTCGCTGGCAGACAAGGTTTTCAACTTAGCGATCGCACGATCGAGTAACTCAGTCATGGCTAGCACACTCTTACAATCAAAATGGCATCTTATATATTATCGCTTATTCTAGGCAAATCGATATCTAGGAAGCCGAGCTATCTACGTCGCAAATTCTGGGAAATACTGGTCTACAAACTCCATGACCTTTTGAAAGTGGAAAATTCCTTCCTCTGGCCTTAATGTCCCCAACTCTTGGTCTCGATATCTAAGTTTCCAATTATCGGGGTTTTCTAGATAAACCTGTTCATAATCTGTTCCATGCCTGCGATCTAACCACCGCAGAGCTCCAATAGCCCATTCTTGGTCATACTTTCGATCGCCAACGGGTAAGTATGTGTCGAGATACGATCGCAAAATTCTTACCGACTCAGCATTGTCAAGACGAGCTAACGCAAAACAATGAAATTGTCCTGCATAACAAGTTCGGCTTGGAATCAGCAAAGTTTCAATTTTATT
>JAYUGZ010000411.1:0-11067 GCA_043767465.1 Cyanobacteriota bacterium | reverse complement strand
CTATTTCATTCTCAAGAAAACGATAATTTTGTAGGGGTCGTGCCCCCGTGCCGACCCTCTTCATCGACATTTTGTATGTGTTTGAGAGTTCGGGCGGGTACGGGGGCACCGCCCCTACAAGAGAATGAAATAGCCCTGTTAAGTTGTCGGGATTTTGGGTAAATTTTGGGAACGGGCAAGATGCCCGTTCCACATTTTTAGGAAAATATTTAGAGATTTTGAAAAATGCGATCGCCCGCAGTTCGTCTATAATATAAAATCATTAGCCAATTTGGGGAAACAGCAATGGTTACACAACTGCAATCTCCCGACAAATCAAATATCATCTACCCTGACGACAACGGTGAACCAATGTCAGACAATACCGAACAGTTTCGATTAATCGTCTGGATTAAGGAAAACTTAGAACTGTTATTTGCCAACGTTGCTGATGTTTTCGTAGCCGGAAACTTGCTATGGTATCCAGTGGAAGGAAATAACAAAATTTCTCAAGCACCGGATGCAATGGTAGTTTTCGGTAGACCAAAAGGTTATCGAGGTTCTTATCAACAATGGCTTGAAGATAATATTGTGCCGCAAGTGGTGTTTGAAATTTGGTCGCCGGGAAATCGCCTCACTCCGATGATTCAAAAATTCAAAGTTTACGAACGCTACGGTGTGGAAGAATACTATTTGTACGACCCGCAAAATGTAGAGTTGACGGGATGGCGGCGTGTGGATGACGAATTAGAAGCGATCCTCTTCGAGGGCTTCGCTAACGCACAAATGGACGGTTGGACAAGTCCCAGACTGGGTGTGCGGTTTGGATTGTCTGAGTCAGGACTGGAAATGTTCGGGCCTTCGGGAGAACCGTTTGTGAGTTTTGCGGAACTCGCGCAACTGCGACAGCAAGCAGAAACGCGGGCACAGCAAGCAGAAAGTTTGTTGGAACAAGAACGATCGCGATCGCAAGCTTTAGAATTAAGACTGCGAGAAATGGGAATCGACCCAAATCAATTGTAGGAGACCGGGCGAATCGAACACGACGAATCGAACACGGCGAATCGAACACGACAAATCGAACACGACGAATCGAACACGGCGGTTGAAACCGCGTCTACACATACAAAACCCGAGCTCAGAGGGGTTGAAGAAAATACAATTAAAATATCGAACACGGCGGTTGAAACCGCGTCTACACAAACAAAACCCGAGCTCAGAGGGGTTGAAGAAAAGACGGTTAAAATTACGTTATTCTCTTCAGTCCGCGGAGGCGGACATTGTTTGTGTAGACGCGAATTCCATTCGCCGTCTTATCTGTACACGCGAATTCTATTCGCCCTCTTATCTTTTATCGTTACCATTACCATTCCCATTCCCGCCAGTCACAAGCAAAACCCGCTTAGCCAAAGGTTCCGGCACTTCTTGTAATCGATCGAACTCCCAGTTAAAAAATCCGACTCCCATCGTCTGCGATCGCAATTCTACGATCAAATCCTGCATTTCCGCGATCGGCAAATAAGCCGAAACAGCATCCCATCCCTTCCAGTCTGGTTTACCTTCGTAGCCGAGAATTTGACCGCGATGTCCGCTGACCAATTGCAACACCTTTGATGTACACTCGTTGGGAGCGCAAATTTCCACTTTGGCGATCGGCTCCAGCAAAGTTGATTCGCACTTCTCCATCCCCAACTGCATCGCCAACCGCGCCGCCTGCTTAAAAGCTTGTTCCGAACTATCAACAGAATGATAGGAACCGTTTGTCAGAGTCACCGATACATCTACTACCGGAAAACCCAACGGGCCGCGATCCAAATATTCGCGCACTCCCACTTCAACGCCGGGAATATACTGTTTTGGAACGACTCCGCCGACTATTTTGTCAGTGAAATTGAAACCTTTTCCGCGCGGCTGCGGTGCGATATCTAGATACACATCGCCAAACTGTCCGTGCCCGCCGCTTTGGTGTTTGTAGCGCCCGTGAATGGAAGCTGCGGATTTGCGAATGGTTTCTTTGTACGGGACTTGCGGTAAGTGAGTTACCATCGGCAAATTGTACTTGCGGCGCAACCTGTCTAAGGCTACTTTCAGATGGATTTCACCTTGACCCCAAAGTATAATTTCATGAGTATCTCCGTGCTGTTCCCAAACCAGAGATGGGTCTTCTTCTAATAGTTTAGCTAAGGCAGAACTCAACTTAACTTCATCGTTGCGCTGTTCGGGGACGATCGCCAGCGCGTACACAGGCGAGATGATTTCCGCTTTTGGCAAGAATTCGTCAGAACCCAGCACATCGCCTGTTCTCAAGGCTTCCAGCCTGCCCACAGCGACAATTTCCCCGGCACTGACGGACTGCAAACTTTGCGTTTGCTGACCAGTCAAGCGGTACAAACCGTTAACTCGAACCCCGTTCAAAAGTGCTCCGTCTGTCAGGGTTCCCCGCCACATTCTCACCAACGATAACTTACCTCCTTGAGGCGTGTAATAGGTTTTGAGGATTTGAGCGAGAACCTTGTTTTCACCTTGTATAAAACCGCGTCGTTTTGCTGTAGTTTCCGGTGTCGGCGCTTCTCTGAGTAAAGCTTCCAAAAGAGGCCGCACGCCGAAATCTTGTTCGGCGATACCGATGAATACGGGCACTATTAAATCAGCGCCTAATTCCATCTTGAAATCGCGGGTAATCTCTTCAGCATCGGGATTGATTTCTTCCAGCAATTCTTCGAGTAAATGGTCGTCAAAATTGGCTAATTCTTCGAGCATTTCCTGTCGCGCGGCGCTTTCTTGTGCTTTGAGGTGTTCGGGAAGCGGGACGGGATCTGCGGGTGCGCCGGAGTGATAGTGGTAAGCTTGTTCGGTTACTAAGTCGATAAAACCGATGATTTGTTCGTTTTTGCCGATCGGGTATTGGTGAGGTACAATTGGTCTGCTGGAAACAGATTTGAGCGCGTTGAGTACGTCGGTGAAGTTGCTACCGCAGGTGGTTTCGTCTGTGCACGCGCGATCGATCTTATTGATGAAAACTAAGTGCGGAATCTCCCAATCGTCGAGGAATTTGAACAGCGGGGCGAGGGTTAAAGTGCGATCGGCAATCGGTTCGCAAACAATCACAGCCGCATCGACACCGATAAGTGCATTGTAAGTTTCTTGGGCAAACTCGATCGAGCCGGGACAGTCAAGAAATGTGAAGCGGACGTTTTCGTATTCGGCGGTGGCGCTGTTGACTTCTACGCTCATTTTGCGATCGCGCGCTTCGGGCGAACTGTCACCTACGGTATTACCATCCTTAGCATTACCCTTGCGAGTAATCGTCCCTGTCACCGACAGCAAACTTTCCAGCAGTGCGGTTTTACCGCTTAAATAAGGGCCAACAATTGCAACGTTTCGCGTGGCCCCAATGACATTTTCGTTCATATTACCTCCTACACAAAGTGAAGGGGAAGGGGAAGGAGAAGATGATATTCAGGAAAAAAACTTGTGTTTGCCGATTTCTCCGATCTCTTCCCTTGTGGATCTGAAAACTTTTATTTTGCGATCGTTCTTAGTTTAAACTTAAATTGCGACACACATTCATTAATTACTGTGAAGTATTAAGTATTTTTGTAAAATAGTTTGAGTCGTGAAAATGCGAATCCCAGAAACCGGGTTTCTGACTAGATTTCTCCTACTCAACCGAAAATCTTCAAAGAAACCCGGTTTCTCGCCACGCAGCGATAGAAGTTGTAGGGTGTGGATACATTGACAATCCCTAAATGTGACAAACAATCTGATAGCAGAGCGACGCACCTGCGTTCACTGAGCAGCGTCCCGAACATCAACTATTTGTAGGGTGTGGATATATCGACAATCCCTAAATTTGATAGACAATCTCATAGATCCGCACCTTTGTTCACAATCCCCCTGTCAACAAACCAAACATTTTTTTGATTTATTTGTTTGGCCTCATATATAAGGTACGTAGCTCTTAAATTGTAGCTCTTTGTTGAGAGATTGTCGATGTATCCACACCCTACAAATACTCACGAGTAACCAGAAATCGGCTTTTTTAGAACAATACTTCGGTATCACCAACATATTCGGTTTCTGGCCACCCGTGCGTAAATTCGATCGGCATGAGACACAGCCTTTGCACAAGAGCGCCCATATTTGCTAAACTATTAACAAGTAAAGCATTCAGAACCAATAATTATGACTGCTATCCAAGAGCAAGCTATTAAAACAGAACCATTTGACGATTTAATCGCTGATTTCAATAAAATCCGAAGTCTCTACACGGTAGAAGAACCTCTAGAAGCTTTTAAGTTAATTATTGAGCAGGAAGTAATGCTAAGTGTGATTTTACAAGCTCATTCTCAAGTTAGAGAACTATTTCCTAGCGAAAGATTAGCCTTGGAAGTGAAAACCGATCCAGAAATTGCCAATTGGCGATCGCTCTGGATTACAATCTACACTAAACTAGAAGTTGATGAAGCTCTGACAAAGTTACAAACTCTCGATCGCACTTGGTGGCTAGACGCGAGCCTTGTCATTCCTAACAATCAATTAAATATTGACTTGGGGTGGGAATGAAATTTGATTGGTCGGAATATCTGAATTTAGCACAAGAGCTAGCCACAAGCAATGAAGAATCAAAATTGCGTTCTGCTATAAGTAGAGCATATTATTCTGTGTTTTGCCTAGCACGGAATTACTTGCGCGACATTGAACAAGATCCCAGACTATCGCGCAATAAAACTTACGATATCAACGACCATCAATATGTAGCTGAAGAATTTATTTACAATCGATCGAAATCTCAGAAAATTACAGAGATAGGTAGAAATTTAACTCGATTGAGAAAAATCAGAAATCAGGCTGATTATGAAGATACTATATTTCAGTTACAAAAAGAAGTGGTAAGATCGTTAAGTTTAGCACAGGATATTATTTCGGCTTTAAGGGAGTTATCAGATTAGTTTGTAGTGAGGACTTGAGTCCTCTGAATGTGCGGACTGATTTAAGGGAGTTATCAGATTAGTTTGTAGTGAGGACTTGAGTCCTCTGAATGTGCGGACTGAAGTCCTCACTACGAACCTTCGGAATGTGCGGACTGAACTCCTCACTACGAACCTTCTATCTAAATTCAAGAAAAGCTCGATCGCGCTTAATGTCTCAGCAGCCGCAAACCGCTCAATGTCACCAAAACTGTAGACCCTTCATGACCGATGACGCCGATCGGCATTGTGATATTTCCGAGAAAATTAGCAGCCAATAACAGTATAATGCAACTGAGTGCAAAAACAATGTTTTGCTTGACAATATTTTGAGCGCGACGCCCCAAACTAATTGCTTTAGCTAATTGTTCTAACTTATCCGCCATTAATACGATGTCAGCAGTTTCTAAAGCCACATCGCTACCGGAAATCCCCATCGCAATACCGACGGAAGCTTGGGCGAGGGCGGGGGCGTCGTTGATACCGTCTCCTACCATTGCGACGGTTTGATACTGGGTTTGCAACTTTTTAATTAGGTGCACTTTGTCTTCTGGTAAAAGTTCGGCGTACACTTCATTGATTCCTAATTGGCGGGCGATATATTGGGCGGTTTGCTCGTTGTCGCCTGTCAGCATTATGATATGTTCTACGCCTAATTTTTGCAGGCGTTTTACCGTGGCTGCTGCTTCCGGGCGGACTGTATCTGCTACTGCTATGATACCCAAAAGTTCATCTTCCTTTGCCACCCAAACAACCGTTTTTCCTTCCCCTTGCAACTGATGGCTGACTTCTGTTAATTCAGCAGTTGCTCCGACAAAACCCGCTTTACCAATGGTAATAATTTGATTGTTAACTTTACCGACAATTCCTTGACCGATTTTTGCTTGTACGTCGATCGCACTTGACAACGGTAACTGTTGCTGATTTGCGGCTTGGACGATTGCTTGGGCGATCGCGTGTTCTGAGTAAACTTCCAGAGCCGCAGCCAATTGCAGAATTTCTGTTTCAGTATATCCGGTTGCTGGTACAATTTGGATAACTTGCGGTTTTCCCGTCGTGAGGGTTCCAGTTTTGTCAAAGGCGATCGCCCGAACTTGACCTATTATCTCTAATTGCGCGCCACTTTTAAACAAAATCCCCTGTCTCGCACCGTTAGCAATGCCCGAAAGCAGCGCCGGCATAATCGAAGCCATCAGCGCGCAGGGAGAAGCGACTACTAGGAAAATCAGCGCCCGATAGATGGTATCTTCCCAATTCCAGCCCAAAACAAACGGTGGCAAAGTTGCTAGCAGCAAGCCTAAACCGACAATCAATTTAGCATAACCGCGCTCGAACTTTTCCACAAACTGCTGAGAAGGTGGTGCTTCTGTTTGCGCTTGTTGCACCAGCCGAATCACTCGCTGAATCAAACTGCTTTCTGGACTTTTGTGCACTTCCAATTGTAGCGCGCCGGCACCGTTAATTGTGCCTGCATAGACTTCATCGCCGGCGGTTTTTTCCACGGGCATCGATTCGCCGGTAATTGAGGCTTGATTCAGGCTGCTATAACCTTCAACAATTATCGCATCTGTGGGGATGATTTCTCCTGGCTTGACTAAAATACGATCGCCTATTTCCAATTTTGCGATCGCCACTTCCCGTTCATCGCCATACAATACAACTCTAGCAGTATCCGCAGTCAAGCTCATCAAACTGCGAATACTCCGTTCAGTCCGCTGCATAGCATAACCTTCCAGGGCGCCGCTAATTGCAAAGATTAAAATCAGCACCGCACCATCCACAATTAAATGATATTCTCGCCGCCACAGCCCCAAACCAGCCGCCCCCAAAGCAGCAACAATCATCAACAAATCGACATCTAATTCATGTTCTTCAAACAGCGTAGTCAAGCCTTCGCGGGTGCTGGAATAGCCACCAATCACGTAAGCAGCGGGCAATATTAACACCGCTAAGCCCAGCCAACCGACTTGTAGGGCGATCGAACCCAAAATTACTAGAATTCCGCACAGGGTGGCAGTCACAGCATCGGGATGTTCTTCGGCGAGGCGCGAGAGGCGAGAGATGGGGAGGGAATTGGGAGTCATTGGAGAAATTTGATTTGGTAGAATGACTCCTGTATCGTAAACCTTGACATTAGTGTCAATGTCAAGAGTAAAACCAAAATAAATTCACCTTCAACTAGCCTGTCGTTACATCCAAGATTCCGACAGGGATTGAAATCCCTGTCTCATAGCGCAAGTCCTCTCAAAGAGGACTGAAGAGAGTTGAGAATTGAATCTAATCTTTCAGTCGGTTTTAACCGACTTCTGCTATGAGACGGGGATTTCAATCCCCGGCGGACTGCGGGTGAATGCGAGAACCAATATACAATCCCCAAATCACAAAAATCTAATGCAACAATATCTAACAATCAAACAACTTACTGAAGCCGTAAAAGGCACAATTACGCCTCGGATGGTGCGGCACTATCACGCTTTGGGGCTGCTATCTCCGGCCGTGCGATCGACTTCTAACTACAGACTGTACACCCGCAGCGACGTGCAAAGACTGCAAAAAATTGTCGCACTCAAGCAGCAAGGCTTTCAACTGTCTCACATCCGCAAACTTCTAGAAACAGACGCGGAGGCTTCCCCAGACGCGCTGATGGCGACTCTACAACGGCAATATCTGTCGGTAATTCAGCAGATTGTGCGCCTGCGAGAAACGGCTTCCGCCCTCGAAGGATTGCTGGGACGGGATCTTTCGTGTCAAGCGGTGCAAGCGGGCGCACTGGCTCAATTGAGGCTGTTGGAGGCGGAAACTGAGGGTGGGTTGGGACAGTTGGAGCAACTTTGGGATGGTTGGGATGCGGGGGCACACACTCACCCGGAGGCGTTTGGGGAGTCGTTGCAGCATTTGTTGCCGGATTTGGGCGATCGCTCGGAAATTGAGGTAGACTTGCTGTCAAAACTGGTTTTAGCATCCGGTGATTGTTCGCTGCTGCCGTTTGTCAAGTTAAGCGAAACGGCGATTAAATCGGCGCGGGAAGCTTTGAAAAATCGGTGTCAAATTGTGGCTGATGTGCCTCCTGTTTTTGCCGCTTTGGATGGCACAAGATTGGCGCATTTAGGAACAAGTATCACAACTTTAATTAACGATCCGCACATCAATGCTGCGGCGGAAGCTGAGCAGGAATTCTGGCACGAGCGCGAGTGGTTTGAAAAATTATTGAAATTGGAAAAAGGCTGTATATTAGTAGTTGGATATGCGCCGTCTGTGCTGATGGCGGTTTGTGATGCGATCGCAAATGGGCAACTGCAACCGGCTTTGGTGATTGGAATGCCGATCGGCTTTAGTCATGCTCCGGTGGCGAAACGTCGGTTAGTGCGATCGGGCGTTCCTTATATTACGACGGTGGGGACTTTTGGGGGCGGGTTGTTGGCGGCGGTTGCATTGAATGCTTTGGTTGAGTCTTTGATTGCCAAGCCGAATTGTCACTGTCATCTCAAGTGAAAATGGGATTTAGATTAGTTGCATTTCAATCCCTAATAGGGGTTTAAGTTGAAATTCCTGGACGCATTTGGGCAAAAGAAACCGGGTTTTTACCTAATCTGCGGGCTGCGATGAAATATTTTTGTAAAAAACCCGGTTTCTGACTAGCTACCCAACCTCAGCGACTTGCAAAATCTCGTTAACCGGTCTGCCTCGTTTCAGTTCAACCCATTTAACCTCAATCGGTTGATAAGCGCAATAACATACTGCGATTTGCTGGTTGGTTTCGTGAGACGAAAACTGGTGGATGCGAGTCACAATCCAGTCGCCGTCTCTACCGTGAGTGATGCCATTGTCTGGGTCTTGCAGGTTGGTGTATTCTCGCACGCGATCGCCGATTTGGGGCAATTTGCCGGAAAAGTCCCATTCTTCTGTCAGCATTTCGGTTAAACCGCCGGAGGGCATTAATTTGCGTTCTCTCCAGCCTTCGGCGCTCATTGATTCGACTTTGTAAACAATCCAGGTTTCCTTGTTAGTCATTATTACCTCACTCTTGGTTGTCCTGCCAAAGATCTTGAAAAGAAGTCTGTTCGCCGTGAAAGATGCAATCGACTTCGAGTGGCAAATCCTTGTTTATTTTAATTCGCTTGAGTTTCCAACCATATCGGCTCTCCATTTCCCGGCATTTCTCTGGATCGGTTGCACTGTGTACGTTTTATGGTTCTGACTGTTCTTGTTCCACTAGCTTAATTACTATTTTGACGCTGATGGGGGTTTGTTGTCAGCCAGCCATGCTTTCATGGCTTGTTCTATCAAGAGGTTCGACAAATTGCTGACCGTTCTCTTTTCCTCTTTCGCTCTCTCCTGTAAAGCCTCAAAGAGTTCTGGCTCTAAATATATGGTTGTTCTTGGCTTCTGAGTTGGCACGTCGGTAGGGTCTGTTCTAATGGGTGTTGTTCATTATTCTCCCTCTCAAGACTCTCTTTGTCATTTAAGTGCATTACCTATTGATATACTACATTACTTGCGGCTATCATGACAACTAGGAACGAAAAAAAAATCGCCCTCAAATCAAATCACCACTTCCCCAGAGCCCCCCAAACAGTACCCGAAATTACCCCCCAAATCGCCCCCAAACCAGCCCCCACGATCGCACCTACGACAGGGGCCAACTGCACCGGCACCCCACCGCTGAGGGCCGGAAACGCCGCACAAACCCCCGCCCCCAACACCGCACCCGCCAAAGTCCCCAAAAAACTGCCCCAAATCGAACCCAAAGCCGCACCGCTGACACCCGAAGGCTGAAACGACACCGGTAGCTTCGGCGCAAACCCGCACACACCCAACAAACTCCCAGAAACCAAGCCCCCAACAGCACCCACACCCGCCGCCACAATTGCCACACCCACCAACAAACCCCCAAACTCATTCACCGGCCGCATCTGCCCGTGATCCTGCTGCCAAACCACCCACCCAATCCCCAGCAAAACACCAGCCACAGTCCCCAAAAACGCTCCCCAAACCGCCCCCAAAAATGCTCCCCGCCGGCCCCACACTCTCCCGATAGGCAGCGCCAGAGGAGGCGCAAAAGCACCCCAAACACATCCCCAGACAGTACCAACCCCCGCGCCAGACAAAATCGCTTCCCCGATCGCCCTATTGTCACTAATCGCCCCAAACACCACACCGCTGATCGCAGCCAAAAAGAAAGCCCCCCAGAGAGTCCCCACCAAAACTCCGCCCCACTTCCGCCAAATCTGGTTCGGCGACAAAGTAAAAATGCCCCACATCATCCCAAAAAAACTGCCCCAAATCGAACCGACAAAAATCGCCCCCAAAATCGCGCCCCCGCCCTCAGCAATTGCCGAAAAAATCCCCGCCAAAGCCGCCAAACACAAAGTGCCCCAAACACCACCCCAAGCAGCATCCTGAACAATCCGCTCTAACTTGCTAGGGGGAATCCGAGGCGCCGGAGTCCGACTCCGAGAAGGAATCGGTAGCATCGGCAGTTGATAGTTACCCAGTTGGCGCGGCAGCCCCGTTGAGGGCTGTTGGCGGCGCACTGCGGTCTCCCTCACGATGGGCGCAGGTTGGGGCTTTTTACGCTTGGTTGTGGCGGGCTGCAAGTGCAATCCGTTGCTGACTGCTTGTCGCGAAGGAAACGGATCGCGGCCTTTGAGGAGTTTTGCCCGATCGCACCAAGGGCACCGACTCAGATGATTTCCGTATTTGTGCTGAGTGTTTTTGCTGCAAGTAATTAGAGAATCTTCCGCTTCCCGAATCGCATTCACCCAAGTTTTCGCATCCGGGCGCGCCGCCGGATTCCCGTGCCCTTCCTCAAAACAGCGGACAAACATCTGCCGCAGCCGCGGATGCAGCATCTCCAAAGGCGGGGCGGCGGGCATCGGGCGGTAGGGTATCCGCTTGGTACCGCTGGGAAAATGGCCCGATCGAATTCTCGCTTCCAGAGACGGCGGTTCGTCGCTACCGAGATAAACTCCTGAAAACGGGTGCGTACCTTCCATCAACAATTGAAAAATTAGTACCCCTAAACCGAACAAATCGTGCTCTGGAGCTCGATCGATATCGCGGAAAGTCTGGCCCTGCAATTCCGGCGGCGTAAACTCCGGTTTCCCCACGGGACACC
>JAYUGZ010000410.1:0-29176 GCA_043767465.1 Cyanobacteriota bacterium | reverse complement strand
TGCACTGTTTGCACGGGATAGTTCTGAACAATCTCAAGGGTGCGATCGCTGCTGAAAGAATCAACTACAATGATATCGTCACAAAGCAGTGCCGATTCTATGCAAGCGGCGATATCAATCTCTTCGTTGTAAGTCAGAATATAAATTGAGAACATTCCCAGCTTTCAGTAAGGGCAAACTATAGCAGAAGGAAGAAGGCAGAAGGCAGAAGGCAGAAGGCAGAAGGCAGAAGGCAGAAAATCAATGGCTGAAGCCATTAATAACGTCCTAACTGCCAGGCGGGGTTGCTATGTTCAGCAGATTAAGTATTTCTCGCAAGATATCTTGACTTGCGCGCTCTAGGGGCTGGCGTCGGTCAACTTTTGCGGTTGCCGAACCGCAGAATTCCCATACTTCGGAGTCCAGTCCAACCAACAGTAATGTAGCCTATAGCTAACAACAAACTGCTGATGCCCGTCTGCAAACTCGAATTTCGCGATCGAGTTCTCAACTCTTTCTCTTTTTGTTGCTTGCGGGTGCGAATCTCGTTGCGAGCTTGATTGGGCAGTTCTTGGGCTTGCTGTTCGAGGAACTTGTCGAGGGCTTTCGGGTCCTTTTTCGACTCCTGAAGCACAGCTTTCAATTCCTTGGGAACCTCTGGACTCTTGAGGGCTTGTTGCAGCTTGCCGTCGTCTTGTAGCAGCGCGCCTATCTGGCTGCGGCGCTGGCTTTTGAGCTGTTCTACCTGAGCTTTAAACTGCTCGCTTTTAATTTGCGCCTCAAGTTGACCTTCCGCTTGTCCCGCTTCCTTATCGACTTGAGCCAGAGTATCCTTGAGTTCCAAACGAGTATTGTTGAGGTGAACTGGAACCAGCAACAGGTAAATTAGCCCTAACAAGCTGGAAATCAACAGCGCCCAGAATCGCAAGTCAACCCAAAAATTGCGTCTGTCAATAGAGACTCCACTGCTGCTGTCCACCCAAAAGCCTGTCATCAGCAGGGCGATACCCATCAAAGGAATAATACCCCGGTCAACTATCTGAGTTGCTGCGGCAAGCTGCCAGGCTCGATTGAGAACATCGGAGGTTTCTCCCGGGAGCGACAGAACAATGCAGTCAAGCAAAGCAGAGAGAATCAAGATAATCCCGACTACTTTGAGAGTGCGAGCAGCGACTGAAGAAAATTGACGGCTGTTAGTTGCTTTCATAATTCCTGTGAGATAATTTTACACCTTTAGATTCAACGAAATTTTGTTTAATGACTTCATTGGTGGGAGCGCTCAATTGCTCTGCCGCTGCACGGTGGCGAAAGCGTTGCCCAGCGGCGGCCCCGGCAACACTATCCTTTGAGGTTCAGTCCCGAATCTGTGGAAACAGGAATCCTGAAGTTGAAAACGGCCTTGAAGACGGAAAACTCCGCAGACGAATCAAACCGTCCCCAATTTTGTGAGTTTGGAAGCTCCAAAAACAGGCTGGCGCAGGTTGGGTACTTCAGGTTATTTTCCACCAAAATAGCTCGATCGGGTACTTGCCTCGACTTGATCGGGGGTTTGCACGAGCTGCGGTTGCGACAACCAGTTGGGCCGAGTTGCTGCACGCTCTATGCAGAGTTTGGTACAGGAGGCTGCCCGCGGCTGCAAGAAGTGAGGGCTGGAGGCTGCCCAGAGAGTAGTTGTGTACGCTCTTGCCGCAGCTTTTAACTGGCTTTTGCTTGCCTGGGGGTGTCAGAAATAATTGACACAGGAGGGTAACATTTAGGTGGGTTTCACCCCCTACATCTCCCGCTGCCAGTGGCACTGGCACAAAATCCCCTGTCTTATAGTAATTGATATCACAGAAAGCTGAAAAAAATAAGTGTTACGCAAGCTTTTTAACCTTCAACTACCAATTACCTTTATTCACGAGACCCAAGTCACAGATACACCGAGAAGAGAGCAACCGCCACCTAGGCTAGGACATAAATAATGTCATGAATAGATCCTATGACCATTTAGCATAAACGGTTTGATGCTTGTACTATGTAACTGTCAAGTGTCGAGCTGCCAACTGTCAACTGCTATAGCAATCCTTGCCTCAATTATAAATTCTTTATCTTCTCTTCTTTTGTTTTATTTCGTGACAATATCCTCGCTTCGCGCTGCCAAGGACGAGTCTTCGGTCGCGCGAGCAAACAAAGCAGTTTGTCAACAAAGGAGTTAGAATTAATAAGGTTGTTTCAGGATTTTTTGGAACCGATCGTTATTGTTTGATATCGGCAATTCTCGTCAAAATTCATTTGTTAAATGGTTAAATTTGTGAGATACTTCGTTGCCTAACTTTATGATAGGTAGTTGATTATTCGTTCATGTAAACTTAGATTGTAGATTTTTTAATGGGAAGGTACTTTTGTCGCGCATTCCTTGCTAGGATGATTCATCTCTGTTCAAATTTGCTGGTGGTGACTGCAATGATTTCTGGTATTTACACGTTGAGAGAACTTGAAGCAGCGATCGCCTCCGATCCGGACAACTGGCGTCCGCTCGTGTTTACTAACGGGTGCTTCGATATCCTGCACGCGGGACACGTCCGCTATTTGCAGGCTGCAAAAGCTTTGGGGCGATCGCTCGTGGTGGGCTTGAATAGCGACGCCAGCGTGCAAGCTATCAAGCCGCAGCAGGCGGGATTACCGCCCCGCCCGATCGTACCAGAAAATGAGCGAGCCGAAGTGTTAGCCGCTGTCAAACCAGTAGACGCCGTAGTAATTTTTGCCGAAATTACAGCAACTAAACTGATTGGTATCCTGAAGCCAGATATATACGTTAAAGGAGGCGACTATCAAATAGAAACTCTGCCGGAAGCACCAGCGGTGATCGCCGGAGGCGGCAAGATTTCCTTGATCGAAATAGAAGTTCCGAGTTCTACCAGTGCGATCGTCAAACGTATTTTGCAGTTAGGCGCTTAACCCCCGATCGCAAACAGGAAACACTGGGTTAAACTCAGAAGTTACTCCATCAAAAAATACGAAGAGTACGCGCGAGCGAAGCTATCCCTCTTCGTGAATCGCTCGTACAATTTTATCCAAATTGCTAAGCAGGAGATAATTTTAATGGAACTCACCAGCAATAACACGATCGCGGAAATCCTCGAAAAAAACAAAGCTGAGCTACTAGCAGACTGGCTCAAAGATCTGCAAAATACCGGGCTGCGGCGGGATGACTTGATGAGAGCCAAAGAATTGCGATCGGAGTGTCAAGAGTTCCTGCAATTGCTGCAAATAGCAGTGCAGCACGGTAACTTTAGCGACATTCAGACGCCCGAATGGGAGAATATGCGGCTGCTGCTAGCAGAAGTTTCGCGATCGCGCGTTCAGAGGGGCTTTACCCCCTCAGAGATCGCGAGTTTCATTTTATGCTTCAAAAAGCCATTGTTCGATCGGCTTTGTCGCGAACTGACACAAAACCGCGACGCACTTGTGGAACAACTTTGGCTGTCTACCAGCTTATTAGACCAGCTAGGGCTGTGGGTGACAGAAATCTTTCTCAAAGCTCGCGAAGAAGTCATCGAACGCCAGCAGCAAGAAATGCTCGAATTGTCAACACCAGTAGTCAAACTTTGGCAAGGCATTCTCGCTTTACCCATGATCGGGACTCTCGACAGCGCCCGCACTCAAATAGTCATGGAAACTCTGTTGCAGGAAATCATGGAAACCGGGTCAGAATTTGCAATTTTAGACATTACAGGCGTGCCGACTGTTGACACTTTAGTCGCTCAACATTTATTAAAAACTGTCGCCGCCGCGCGTTTAATGGGTACTGAGTGCATCATCAGCGGCATTCGCCCGCAAATAGCTCAAACCATTGTTCATTTGGGAGTTGACTTGCAGGATATTCTGACAAAGGCGACTTTGGCAGATGCTTTTAAAGTCGCTTTGCAACGCCAAGGTTTAACTATAAAAAATATTAAAGAGGAAAGATAAAAACTATATAGCCTTTCTCAGAAAGATGAGGTGCTAGGAGTGGGCATAGGGCATGGGGCATAGGCCTCCGTGGGCATAGGGCCTAAAAGCATGGGGCATCGGGCCTAAAAGCATACCTCACCTTTGTGAGAACCGCTATAGCACTTATTTTGTAACAGCGCGGTGCGCTTCGGGAATTTGGAATTGGCCAAACAGGGCATGGGGCGTAGGGCGGAGCGAAGCGGAGGGATGGGGCATAGGGCATATAACTGGAATTTTAAACTCAAATAAAGGTGAATTTATGGAACGGATACCAATACTTCAAATGGGAGAATTTCTGCTAGTAACAATCCAAGTAGATATGCACGATCGCTTGGCAATGACGCTGCAAGACGACCTGACAAACCGCATTGTCAAAACAGGTGTCAAGGGTGTCTTGATAGAAATCTCTTCTCTGGAAATCGTAGATTCGTTTATCGGTCGCATTCTCAACAATATCGCCACCATGTCGCGAATTTTAGATGCTGAAACAGTTGTGGTCGGGATGCAGCCAGCGGTGGCGATTACACTGGTTGAATTGGGGCTTTCGCTGACAGGAGTTCGCACAGCTTTAAGCGTTGAAAAGGGCATGAATCTGTTGCGAAAATCCTTGGGTTTTTCTGCTGATGCGGAAGCGCCAACAGTTGATTAACTGTCCCATGACTTAGGCACAGGGAGTAAAGAAACCAGGTTTGTTTGTAGATTGCTTGTGGAAAGACTCCAGATTTATGACGAAGGGAAACTTGGTTGATTAGCGTAAGTCCTATGTTTTGTGGAGAAGTTCTATTGTAGTAGAGTAGCCACCATGTCAAAACGTGAGACATTAGAAATTCGATCGTCCTCCGATATAGTCCACGTCCGACAGCAAGTGCGAATCTGGGCTGTAGCAATGGGATTCGGCTTAGTAGACCAAACAAAAATTGTTACCGCAGCCAGCGAACTCGCCCGCAATACTGTAGACTACGGCAAGGGGGGAACTGTAACTCTCGAAACCCTCCAATCAGGTAGTCGCAAAGGGCTGCGGCTAATATTTGAAGACAAGGGCCCGGGAATTCCAGATATCGAATTGGCAATGACTGACGGTTATACTTCTAATCATGGTTTGGGTTTGGGGCTCAGCGGTTCTAAGCGGTTGATGCACGAATTTGAGCTTGTTTCTCAAGTGGGTAAGGGGACTAAAATTGCGATCGTCCGCTGGCGGTGAGATGGGGAGATGGGGAGATGGGGAGATGGGGAGATGGGGAGAGAAACCGGGTTTCTACGAGTTTTTGGTTGAGTGACGATAAATCTCGAAAGAAACCCGGTTTCTGAAATAATGAATGAGGGGCGAGAAACCGGGTTTCTACGAGTTTTTGGTTGAGTGATGATAAATCTCGAAAGAAACCCGGTTTCTGAAACTAATGACTAAGGACTAATGACTAAGGACTAAGGACTAATGACTCATGACTAATGACTTCTTCGTTTTTAAATGTGTGCCAGCTTAAGATTAGAACTATAAAATAATGATAGATGCCGTAGCCCTGATCGTAACAGAAGAAAGTCAAGTCGGAGAAGCGCGGCGCATCGCAGTCGCCCTCGCGGCGGAAGTTGGATTTAATGAGATTGATCGCGGTAAAGTGGCAATTGTGACCACGGAAGCAGCAAAAAACCTGGTCAAACACGCCCGCGAAGGAGAAATTTTGCTGCAAACCGTAAAAACAGCGGCAGGATACAGCATTGAAATAGTGGCGCTAGACAGAGGGCCGGGAATGGCAAATGTTGGTCAGTGTCTGCGGGATGGTTTTTCGACTGCGGGAACTCCGGGAACTGGACTCGGCGCGATTAAACGCCTTTCTAGTTTTTTTGATATTCATTCTGTACCGAAACTGGGGACAGCTTTATTAATGCGGCTCTCTCCGACCCAAAATCGCCGGGAAGATTCCGAAAACCGGAATTACTTGGAATTTGGGGTTGTCCACTTGCCGAAAGCTGGAGAGCAAATTTGTGGCGATTCGTGGGCGACAGAAAATCACCTTGACAAAAATTTGATTTTAGTTGCAGACGGGCTCGGCTATGGGGGTTTCGCCCAGGAAGCGTCACGGGAAGCAGTGCGGGTGTTTGGGGAAAATGCTAAACTCGGGCCGAAAGCAATTTTAGAGAACGCGCACGCTGCTTTAAAAAATACCAGAGGAGCGGCTGCGGCGATCGCGCGAATCGATCGTACTCAACAAACAGTCTGTTTTGCCGGAGTTGGCAATATTACTGGTGTAGTGTTCACAGATAACCAAACTCGCAGCATGGTTTCCTACAACGGCACTGTTGGACATCGGATGCGAAAAGTAGCAGAATTTGTCTATCCTTGGTCGTCGCATTCCTTGCTAGTCATGCACTCCGACGGTTTGGCGGCGCAGTGGGACTTAAACCGCTATCCGGGTTTGGCCGCGAGACATCCGGCTTTAATCGCGGCGGTGCTCTACCGGGACTTCAAACGCAATCGCGATGATATGACAGTTGTAGTAGCTAAGGTAAGACAACCAGCTTAATACCACTTTCAAAAAAAAATGAAACTGTAGGCGAGAACTCAACCATGATAGTCATCAGTGATTCCACAATCGAAAATCGAAAATCGAAAATCGAAAATGGCATGATTTACCCAATCCTGACGACGGAAGTCCGCTTTGAACAAGACATCGTACAAGTACGCCAAAGAGCTCGCCAAATTGCTAAGGGGCTAGGATTCGATTCCCAAGCACAAACGCGCATCGCCACAGCAGTTTCCGAAATTGCCCGCAATGCTTTTAAGTATGCAGGCGGCGGCAAAGTAGAATTTATTGTGGAAGGGGAATCGCCACAAGTTTTTCGGACTCGGATTTCTGACAGCGGGCCGGGAATTGCTGATTTATCGGCTGTGTTGAGTCCGGATTTTCGATCGCAAACTGGTGCGGGAATGGGTTTAGCAGCAGCCAAACGGTTGATGGATGAGGTGCAAATCGATTCTGCGCCCGATCGCGGAACGGCTGTACAATTAATTAAGCAGTTTTCTAAACAAATGCCTGCGCTGAGTGCGATCGAACTCAATCAATTAGTTGACAAACTAGCGCGCCAAATTCCCGAAGATCCCTATGCGGAAATTCAGCAGCAAAATCAAGAATTGCTGCGCACTTTAGACGAACTCCGCCAGCGTCAAGAAGAACTCGTACAATTAAATCAAGAACTAGAAGATACTAATCGCGGAGTCGTGGCGCTTTACGCGGAATTGAACGAAAAAGCCGAATCTCTCCAGCGCGAGGGCGAACTCAAAACCAGCTTTCTCTCCAACATGAGTCACGAGTTTCGCACTCCGCTAACGACAATTTTGAGCATTTCCGAAATATTGTTAAATCGCCTCGACGGAGAACTTTCAGCAGAACAGGACAAGCAAGTAAATTTTATTCGCAAATCCGCCGAATCTCTCGCAGAACTTGTCAACGACTCGTTAGATTTAGCCAAGGTGGAAGCCGGAAAAGTAACTGTGCGCGTGGCTGATTTTGAAGTCGAAGATTTGTTCAGTGCGTTGCGGGGAATGATGCGCCCTCTGCTTCCACAAAAATCTCCTGTCAGTCTCATTTTTGAAGTTCCAGAGGAACTTCCAACTCTCACCACGGACGAGGGAAAAGTTGCTCAGATTTTGCGCAATCTGATTTCTAATGCGCTGAAATTTACTGAAGCCGGAGAAGTCAGAGTTGCGGCCCAAATGGGAGAGGGGGAAACAGTTACTTTTTCTGTCGCAGATACGGGCATTGGTATTCCCTCAGCCGATCAAACGCGGATTTTTGAAGAATTTGTCCAAGTCGAAAATCACTTGCAGAAGAGCGTGAAAGGCACGGGATTGGGATTGTCTCTGTGCAGAAAAATGGCGGAATTTCTGGGGGGAAGTATTGAAATTAAAAGTTCGCCGGGAGTGGGTTCGACTTTTTTGGTGAATTTGCCGATCGCCTATGCTGGAGATCCAGAAGAATCTTGGGAAATGTCCGCAGCTAAGGGAAATCAAACACGCCAGGCGATCGCAAATTCTCGATCGCCCGCGCCGGATCAAGCTGCAAAAGTTTTGATTGGGGAGGATCAAAAGAGTTTTTCGGTATTTGTCGAAAGACTGGCGGGCAAAAATTCATTGTACTGCGATCGGCGCCGCCAACGGTGCTGAAGATCGGACGTAGGGTTGAAACTGTGTCTACAAAAACGAAGTTTATTTAATTTGCGATAGCATTTAACATTTGTGCTGTAAAATGTAGCAGTTCTCAGAAGACTGGGCGGTTAAAACCCTACGTCCTATCTAAAGATAAGATCCCAACCCACACAGAATCAGCCCTTCCCAATTCTTCAATCGAAAATCGAAAATCCAAAATCTAAAATCGCATGACTTTCATCTCCCTTCAATATGCCTTGTTTCTGTTAGTTTTGTTCGCGGCTTACTGGTTGGTTCCCTTGCGGTGGTGGCGGCTGTTTGTCATGCTGGCGGGTAGTTTGATTTTTTATGCTTCGCTGCAAATTTGGTACATTCCTCTGCTATTAGTCGGTGTTTTGTTTAATTACTGCTTGGCGATGGCGATCGGGGAACCTCTGGATTGGCGGATTGCTAATGAATCTTGGAACCGCCGCCGTTTGTGGCTACTGTGGAGCGGAATTGCGCTGAATGTGTTGCTGCTGCTGGGTTTTAAGTATGTACCTTTTTTCTTGAATTCGATCGGCACTTTGTTAAATTGGCCTGTTGCTTTAGACAGCGCTAACTGGGTGAAAACTCATGTGATGGCACCCCTAGGATTGAGTTTCTTTTGCTTTGAGTGCATTGCTTATTTGATTGACGTATACCGAGGTGCGCCGGCTGCTACTTCGCTGCTGCACTTTGCTGCTTACAAGTTGTTTTTTGCGAAGCTAATTTCTGGCCCGATTACTCGCTATCACAACTTGATTTATCAACTGAAATCACAGAAATTTCCCACGCCCGATCGCATTTCTGAAGCACTTTGGACGATCGCATTTGGTGCAGTCAAAAAAGGTCTTTTCGCTGACAATCTGGGAATTTATGTCGATTTAAGCTTTACCAACTTGCAGCGGGCGGGAAGCGAGGATTTGTGGCTGGCAATTTTTGCTTACGGGCTGCAACTTTATCTCGATTTTAGCGGCTATGTTGACATGGCGCGCGGTACTGCTTTGCTGCTGGGTTGGTATTTACCACCAAACTTTGATTTCCCTTATTTTAGTACCAGTATCGGTGATTTTTGGCGTCGCTGGCACATGACTTTGGGGGATTGGCTGCGCAATTATTTGTATTTTCCGCTGGGGGGTTCGCGCGTCGGTTTGTGGCGCACTTGTCTCAATTTGTCTCTCGTCATGTTAATTGCGGGAATTTGGCACGGGGCGGCTTGGGGATTTATTGTGTGGGGGGGTTTGCACGGTTTGGCTTTGGCGGTGCACCGGGTGACGGATGTGACTTTTAAGCGGTTGCGGATCGAGTTTTTGTGGGAAAATCCGATCGGAATTGCAATGGGTTGGCTGTTGACTCAGGCGATGGTTTTTGGTAGTTGGATATTTTTCCGGCTTCCCGATTTAAAGGATTCGGGATGGGCAATTTCGCATTTGTGGGGACATCCTGCTGACGTGCAGTTTGCCAATAAAGTTTATGTGGAAGCTTTGGGTTTGGAAAGAGTGCAGTTGAGTTGGATGTTGGCGGCTGTGGCTGTCGCAATGCTGGGGAATTATGCACTGAGTCGGGGTTTGAAGTTAGAGTTAAATTGGCCTGTGAAATTGGTGTTAGTACCGCTTTGTTTGTATGCGGTTTGGGTGTTGGCACCGGAGGGCGGTTTGCCTTATATTTATTTCGATTTTTAGAAGACGGTTGAAACCGCGTCTATACAGACAAAACTCACCTCCGTGCGTTGAATACAAGTTTGATTCCCCGTAAGGTGCGCATTACGCACCATTCTTCAGTCGGCGTCCGGCGGACATCGTTTGTGTAGTAGCGGTTTCAACCGCCGAATCTTATTTTATTTCGTGCGCATTGCGCACCCTACAACTGATAAGAACACCAGTCACTCCAGCTACCGACATAGAGTTTAGCATCGGGAATTCCGGCGATTTCTAAAGACACTAAATTTACGCAAGCTGTCACCCCGGAACCGCAGTAAACGATGATTTCTTCCGCTTTTGCTAATTCCGTCCACCGCTGTTTTTGTTCGGAGATCGATCGCACTTTTCCAGTTTCCTCCGTCACCCCTTGCCAAGGGTAGTTAATAGCACCCGGAATATGACCTGCAATGGGGTCGATCGGCTCCCGCAAGCCCTCGTATCTCTCGCTTTCTCGCGAATCAACCAAAACCGTCTCCGGCAAGTCTTTTCGCTCTTTTACCTGCTCAATGTCTACCGCCATATCCGGCTGCAATTTCACCACGAATTTACCGTCGTGAGGTTTTGTCAAAGTATCTGTTACCGGATATCCCGCCGCTTTCCAAGCGCTGAAACCGCCGTCTAACAAGGCGACTTTGCTGTGTCCCATGTATCGCAGCAGCCACCACAAGCGAGACGCAAAAGCCAGTCGCGAATCGTCATAAACCACGACTAAAGTTTCTGATGAATTAATGCCTATCTCGCTCAATTTATCAGCTAATTCTGCAATATTTGGCAGCGGGTGTCTGCCGCCGTGGGTGCCAACTGCACTCGCGAGATCCCGGTTTAAATCTAAATAAAAAGCTCCGGGGATGTGACTTTCTTGATATTGTTTTTCTCCCAATTCTGCATCGGCGAGGGCAAACCGACAGTCAATAATTACAAGTTGCGGATTTTCGATATTGGCCACCAACCATTCAGGCGAAATGATTAAATTGTTGTCAGTCATAACTCTTCAAATTTGTGTTTTCACATCTACAAGTCTGGGAAGTACAATTTTACCTAAGGTGCGCCGAAGAGCACCTTACGGCTTCTCAGGTTCGGCTTTTTCTGAATTAGATTTCTTAGGAGTTGCTTTCTCAGGTTCTGCTGTGTCTGAATTAGATTTTTTTGGAGTTTCTTTTTGGGAACTTTCTGTTTCAGAATTGGCTTTTTTAGGAGTTGCTTTTTCCGGTTCGGCTTTTTCAGTATTAGCTTTTTTAGGAGTTGCTTTTTCCGAAGTTGCTTTTCCTGCTGGTGCGGGAGTTGGCTCGGGCACAGGGGGATTTACTGCTGATTCTTGAGCGTAAAGCAGATATTTCTGATACTCGATCACTTTTGTCTGAGCTAGTTGATGGTTGGCGCTAGACACGGGTACTCTTCTCATCAACGATACTGCTTCTTGCCAGCGATCGGCAACGATCGTCCAATCTTGCTTGGTTTTTGCCACTCGCCCTAACTCTGCTGCTTTGACGGCGCTGTTAACTGCATCTCGAAAAAAAGTATCCGGTGCAGTTGCTACATTCGCTGTTTCCTCTGAATTCTTCAGAGCAGTTGCTGGCGGCTGGTTCAAAATTTTACTGACAAAAGCCACCACGGCTAGGGCCAACATACCCGTCACCAGCCCGACTACAATGAAAGTCGATCGCAGCCGCTTCTCAAATGCAGCCAATTCCGGCGATTTCTCTTCATCCATATTACTTTCTGTTTCTGTGCGATTGTCCATATTAGCAACCGCAATATTTGGGACAGATTCTCCCGCCAAGTTCTGTGGTTTCAAAGTATTGATATCCAAACTAAACTCTTGACTCCAAGCAGCGGCAATTTTACCGCTTTCTCGCCCCTCAACCTTCACTTTCCGAATCGAATCCGGCTGCAAATTCGTCAGCTCGCTGCGGACAAAATCAACTAATTTATCTTCTTTCGGTACTTCTTGGGCCTCCAGAATTACATCCAAACAGTCACCGTCGAGATTCGCGGAGGCTGCGATGCCTTCTGATTGTAACTTGCTGTTGAGCCAAGATGCGATCGCCTGTGGATTTCCCTGCTTGGCAAGTTCCTGAAAATTAAGCTCAGTCATAGCTGGACACCTGATAATGCAGAAAGTTCGGCAACGGATTATGTAACGGATGTAACGGATGTAAAGGATAGAAGGAAGAAGCAGAAGCAAGAAGGAGTAACTAATAGTTTTTTTGAGTTGAAAACACCATAACTGAAATTCAACAAACAGTATAATCTATCTCGGTAAATTCAAGCTCAAAGATACCAATTATCACTCTCGCTCCCCCTCGCATCCATCGGGGAAGGACTGAAGTCAGAACGATCGAACCGAACTCAGGTTCGATCGTTCGGACTTCAGTCCTCAGAAATTCGATCGGGCGCGCAACTCCAGATACCACAACCGTAGCGCCTCAAACGGACATCCGGCCCAAAAAAGACGCAGTAGGCCCGGATTTGAGATTGGAGATTAAAAAATTGTGCGATCGCACCACCACCGACGGACAGCGAGTGATATCATCATTTAGTCAATATTCTAGTTTTTATAGCAAATAGCTCGATCGCACAATGATAGCAATAGCAATTTTAGCGGCTGGACGCGGCACGCGCATGAAATCTGACTTGCCCAAAGTTCTCCATGAATTGGGCGGTCGATCCCTAGTTGAGCGAGTCCTCCAAAGTTGTCAAGAAATTGAAATTTCCCGGCGACTTGTCATCGTCGGTTATCGAGGCGAACTCGTTCAACAATCGCTGATTGGAGGTCAAGAAAAATCGGACACTCCTCAATTTGCTCCCCTAGAATTTGTCGAACAAACCGAACAATTAGGGACAGGCCACGCCATCCAGCAATTGCTGCCTCACTTACAGGGATTTCAAGGAGATTTGCTGGTGTTAAATGGCGATGTACCGTTGCTGAGAGCAGAAACCATCAAACAATTGATGGCAATTCACACACAGCACCAAAACTCTGCTACTATATTGACAGCTAATTTGCCAAATCCTCAAGGATACGGGCGAGTATTTACTGACAGTCAAAACTTAGTCCAGCAAATTGTTGAAGACCGAGACTGCACTCCAGCTCAAAAGCAAAACCAGCGAATTAATGCAGGTGTTTACTGCTTTCACTGGCCGCATTTAGAGAAAATTTTGCCAGATTTGAAGGCAGATAACGACCAAAAAGAATATTATCTCACCGATACGGTAAGCATTCTGTCTCCGGTAATGGCGCTGGATGTCGAAGATTATCAAGAAATATTGGGAATTAACGATCGCAAACATTTAGCCACCGCTGCCGATATTTTGCAAGCGCGGGTAAAGGACAAGTGGATGACGGCGGGAGTCACGCTGATCGATCCCCACAGCATCACGATCGACGATACCGTAGAGTTGCAGCCGGATGTGGTAATCGAGCCACAAACTCACTTGCGGGGCAAAACTTCGATCGCCTCTGGAAGTCGCATCGGGCCCGGTAGTTTGATTGAAAACAGTCAAATTGGGGAAAATGTAACTGTGCTTTATTCGGTAATTTCTGACAGTATTGTGGCAGAAAATTCGCGAATTGGCCCCTACGCGCACTTGCGGGGACACGCCCAAATAGGCGCAAACTGTCGCGTCGGCAATTTTGTAGAATTGAAAAATACTCAAATTGGCGATCGCACTAATGTCGCTCACTTGTCTTATTTGGGCGACGCGACTTTGGGAGAAAAAGTTAATGTCGGCGCTGGAACAATTACCGCCAATTACGACGGAAAAAACAAGCACAAAACTCAAATAGGCGATCGCACTAAAATCGGTGCTAACAGCGTACTGGTGGCACCGATAACTTTGGGAGAAGATGTTACAGTAGCGGCGGGTTCTGTACTGACAGAAGATGTGGGCGATGACTGTTTAGTAATTGCCCGATCGCGCCAAACTGTCAAACCAGGCTGGAAGTTAAAAGATGGAAACAAATAACTAGGTTCGATCGTTCGGACTTTAGTCCGCAGAATTGTCGCAACTAAAGTCCGAACTATCGAAAACCTTAGTGCGACACCCGTGCAGGTAGTTGTTAATCACATGGGAGATTTTTTCTTGCTCGTAGATACTCATAGTTTGGGGTAGAGAGATGCGAGATCCTCCAGAAACTAAGATTCTAACTTCGTACCAATTGTCATTATCCCGATCTTTTATGCGATCGACTTCCACCCCATAAATCTCGCACAGAGAGTGTTGAATAACTTGACGTGCCAACACACCCCGCTGTTTAACAGTCAGGCTGTTTAAAGTTCCATCGAAGCTGTACGTTTCATTCTTTCCTAAGACGATGACTCCGACTCCAGCCAGCAAAAATATGCCTCCCGTCCCTCCCAACCAGCGATCGTCTTGACTTAAACGCAGCCAGCGTTTTTTTGCATTTTTAACAAAAGAATTGATATCAAAAGCAACCGCGTCTTGATTCCTCCAGTTAGTCAAGTTAGCACTGAAAGGAACATTGCCCGCATCCGTCAAAAGTACGACTCTGCTTTTATAGCCGCATCTTTCAACTTTAGCTCCCTGCAAAGCAGCAAGCTGAATTTTTTGGAGGTGCGATCCCAGTAAATGCGATCGCACCAACTGGCAATTTCCTTGTTTTTCCTGCGATCGTTGGCAGCTCAGGGTTGCTGAATGATAGTCAAAACTCAGCCAGATCAGTCCAAATGTCATTAATAAACAACTAGGTAACCAAAAATCAAATATGCTGTGAGTCTGAATTATTAGTTCAGTTGCAGTTTGCTTGATTATTTTCATTTATTTCACCATTAAATTCCCAAAATGATGCTACAGATCCAGTGGCTGACCCAACTCCGCCCAATTGTTAACTTATATATTATTTGAAGTCGTCCTATGCCATGATCCTTTTTATCTAGATAATATGTTAGCACTACAATGTATCGCCAACAAGAAATGTCGCGAGTTGAGTGGCGGCTATGTTGGAGATAGCCTTCGGCGCGGCGAACAATCTTAAATAAATGCACAAAAATGTTGCTAAATATCGGCAGTTAGACCTTTGACTGCAATAAACAGCTTTGGCAGTGAAATATGAGACTAATTGCGCAAAAATGACGCAATTCTGTCATTCTTACTGTCCGATAATTGATTTGTGCGATCGCTCGTCGAGACATAGCTGCGAATCAAGTCAGCCATTTGGCATTGTTCTGTTACTGAATCGCTTCTCAAACAAATGCGATCGCACCCCAACATTAACAAATAGATATAATAGCTACGATTTCCCTCGCTGTCTTGTGCATCGTCTAACTTCACCGCACAAATCTCGCGAGTTGAGCGTTCAGTAATATCATTAAATAACAAACTCCATCCTTTAATGGTCATTTTGCCAATAGTTTTATCAAAGATATAGATTTCATCTCGCGCGCCGTCCAACAAAGAAAGTGAGAACAACAGAAATATGCCTCCACCTATCCAATTTGATGCAAAAATAATTTGCAATAATCCAATCACGATGAATGGAGAAATTAATAGCAAACCATCCCAGACGCTAGAAGTCTGGATTGTTAGTTCATTTGGTGTTTGCTTGAGAATTTTCATCAGTTTATCTTTTGATTTTACAAACAAGGTTAATTATTAATTTCTCCGCTGTACGCAATTTCTCATGCAACAATTATTTAGCCTTTGCTTGGACGATCGCCATTTTGGTATTGTCAACAGCCTTGACAGCATAAGCATCGCCCGGACGCACCTGTAAAGCTCTGTTAAAATTGATTAAAGCTGTTTGATATTCTCCCTGTCCGTAATAGGCATAGCCGAGTTTCATTGATTGTTTGAAGTCATATTGTTGAGCGCCAACAGTACCAGAAGTAGGCTCAGAAATAGGTGCTGGTGAAAGTTGAGGGAATGACTCGGAACTTGGAGATTGCTTGGAAGCAGGAGATTGCTCTTGATTTGGGGATGAAGAAGTGCTGAAATCCGAAGGAAAAGAGGAGGCTGATTGCTCGCTAGATCCTTCGTTTACGGTTATGGTTCCAGACTGAGCTAGTTTTGCAAAATCTCCGGCATACATTGCTGAAGTAGTAATCCCAGATAATAAAAAGATTGGCCATGAAGAAAGTGAAATTAAAAATGTTTTCCTGATTTTTTTATTGCTCCATTTTTTAATATAAAAAACTAATGAAGCAAATGGTACAAGTAAGTAAAGTACACCCCAGATAGTGTCTTCTTGAAAAGCTTGAACTAATCCCCAGATGCCACCAACGGAAGATAGAACAAGACCCATAATAAAAAAGAGGATTGGAATATAAGGCATTTTCTGTTTCTCCGTTTGATGTATAGTTTTTTTTTCAATTGATTGCTTGAGATCAGATCGTTTAGCAGCAATAGGAGCCGAATTACTTTCGGCACTAAATGCTGCGAAAACTTAAGGAGATGGTTTGGGTTTGGAACCTGGTGATGGCTTGGAACTAGGGGATGGAGAAGTGTTGAAATCCGAAGGAAAAGCAGAAGGCGATTGCTCACTCGATTCAGGTTTTACATCAGGTGCTGGTGGAAAAATTGCTGTAGTAATGCTTCCCAATAGAAACATGAATAAACCAGCACATTGAATTAAAAAGGTTTTTCTGATTTTTAGATTGCCCCATTTTTTCGCATAAAAAACGTAGCCAGCCAATGGGACAAACAAGTAAAGCACACCCCAAACAACGTCCTCTTGGAAAGCTTGAACCAATCCCCAGATAGAACCAACAATACTTAAAAGAAAACCCAGACCAAAAAATAAGCCGATCGCAATTCCAGACATTTTCTATTTCTCCGTTAATGTATAGTTGTTTGGCAAACTGTCAAGGTTAGGATTAAAAGGCATTTTTAACCCGAAACTCTTTTGGCTGTTTGCTGTGTTAAAAATAGATTAGCGGTGAAAACAGTTCGATCGCGCACAACGAATGTTAGGATTTTGGTTAGGATTTTGACTAGGAACTCGATCGCCACTGCCACAAATGACACCCTCTACCATCGATCGACCAGAAGAACCCTTTACACGCGCAATCCACGACTGGGATATCGAAAAGCTTTACAGCGATTTGGCAAATGCCAAGCTAGAATTCGCCCCCCACACCAGAAGAGGGCTGACACCCGTTGAAAAAAGGCACTTGTGCGGCTTGCTGTGCGGCTACAGCCCAGCCGAGATGGCGGTACTTCTCAACAAACAAATCAAGGGTGTAGAGGTTGACTTATCCAAAACTTTGTACCGATATATAGAAACGCTGACAAATCGACCCCGAAACGCCCTCAGCAACTGGAGAGATGCGATCGACTGGCTGGAAATAGCCCGGTATAAAAAACAACCAAAAACCTCATCCGGCGCCATCCTAAAAGCCACTCTCCAGCATTCAGACAGCATTCTATCCGCCACCATCAGCCCCGACGGACAATTACTCGCAACCGGTTCCCACGACAGTACAGTGAAAGTTTGGAGTTTGCACAGTGGCGAACTGCTGCGGACTATTTGCGGACATTCAACAGCGGTTTTGCTAGTGGCTTTCAGTCCCGCTAGCAAAACGCTGCTGACGCGATCGCGCGCGGGTACAGTCAAACTCTGGAATCTGCAAAACGGCGAACTACTGAAACGTTTAGCAGACGTACACCGCCACGAATCCGTCGCTGTGAGCCCCGATTGGCAAATTTTGGCGATCGGCACCACCCACGGCACTGTCAAGCTTCAGCACCTCAACAGCGGTCAACTGCTGCAAGTTTTGAAAGGCTATCAAGGGGATGACATAAGTGCGATCGCCCTGAGTCCCAACGGCAAAATGTTAGTAGCCAGCGGGCTGAATGCAGCCAGTGGTTTCTGTCGGGCCACCGTGACTTTGTGGGAATTGCCGGGGGGAGAAGTGCGGCGAACATTTGGTAGCGAAAATTATGTAGCAATTACTCCAGACAGCCAAATTCTTGTCAGTCACGGCAACAAAATGATCGCCCTGTGGGATTTGGAAACAGGCGAATTATTGCATTCCCTGCAAACAGGAATTCGCATCACTTCCGCCGCTGCAATTAGTCCCGACGGCAAATATTTTGCAGTCGGCTGTTTTGACGGTACTATCAGGCTTTGGAATTTTCGCGGCGAATTGCTGCACACTTTAGATGGACATTCTAGCCCTGTGTCGGCGCTGGCGATCGGACAGTTGGGCGAAACTCTCGTCAGCGGTAGTGATAATGGTACAGTTAAACTTTGGCAGTTGCGAATTTAATAAATTAATCTGAATAATTCTGGCTAGAATCATCAATTTTATAGCAATTATTAAAACTCGTAAATCCATGTCAGGACACGGCAGTGCCTTTTTCATGCAATAATAATTCGGACACGGCAATGTCGTTTCCCTACAACAATTCGGACACGGCAATACCGTTTCCCTACAACAATTCGGACACGGCAATGCCGTTTTCATGCAATAATAATTCGGACACGGCAGTGCCGTTTTCATGCAATAATAATTCGGACACGGCAGTGCCGTTTTCATGCAATAATAATTCGGACACGGCAATGCCGTTTCCATACAATAATTCGGACACGGCAATGCCGTTTCCATACAATTAGAATTGGTATGAAAGATTGATATTCCGTAGGGACACAGCAGTGCTGTGTCCTCATTTTGGTGGCTGTGTTCTGATTTTTGTTACCGAAAATCAAACTACATTTCTAAGCAACAAAAACTAACGTTCCCTTGTTTGCTTCCAAAGTATCGCCCATTTGCGTACCGTCGTGAAAAGCACCGAGAATGATCTCGCTAGTTTTGCCGATCGCGATCGCACCATTAGCATCAATCCCGATCGCACCAAAATCCCGTTTGCGATCGTCAGCTTCGGCAAAAGAACGCTCAAAAGCAGCTTTCAAACTCAAACCGTCTGTTACCCGAATCACAATTCGCGCAGCCAAACACTCATCCATAATGTGCTCGCCAATTCCCGTACAGCTAACCGCCGCATTGACAGTCGCGTAATTCCCCGCCGGCATAGCCGAGTCGCTAACTCGCCCGATGCGTTCAAAACCCTTGCCGCCAGTCGAAGTTCCCGCAGCCAAACGCCCCTCGGCATCCAAAGCTACAACTCCGATCGTGCCAACACCCGCAGGTTCTGCGACCACATTAGCCATTGCTCTGTTAAAATTGCCTTGGCGTTCCTGCATCCACTCGTGCAAACGCAAATCCGTCATCGGATCATAAATCGGCAAGTGAAGTTCTCGCAGCAATTCCGCCGCACCAAAATCAGATAATACGCGATCGTCCGAACTCTGCAAAAACTTAGCAAGTTCGATCGGATTTTGCACACGAGCAACATTAATCGCCCCGCTGAAACGCTGCGCCAAACCGTCCATCAACGAAGCACTCATCCGAATTTGCCCGTCCGACTGTACCACAGAACCCGTACCCGCATTGAATCGCGGATCGTCTTCCAACAACCGACAGCCGTGCACCACTGCATCTACGGCACTCGCACCGTCTTTGAGCAGCGGATAAACTGCCTCCAAAACATCGTAAAGCGATTTGCGCACCGCTTCAATTCCGCCCTTGCTTTGCAGACAACTGCCGGCACCGCCGTGAATAACTAGCTTTGGTTGCACCTGTTGCGATGCCATACTTCTAACCGTGAAATTTTTCCTTTGCAATCTTAGCCTCGGTTTGGCAAATGGCAAGAGATTCTTAACTTTCGGTGCTATTACGCCGGCGGCGACAACGATCCGAGCAATATTTCACCTCATCCCAGCAGTCAGCCCATTTTTTGCGCCAAGTAAAAGGTCGATCGCACACCGGGCACATTTTTGTCGGTAAATCGGACTTCAATCGCTGCTTTGCCATGCTAATTTTGACAATACGTCATCTTAAATTATCTGCGTTAATCTGCATTAAATCTGCGGTTTCTCTATAAATCAAAGATTTATGCAATAAGTCTAATTTCAGCCCAACATCTCCCAGTAAAAATGCTCGAAACGGCATCAGCCAACATCCGAATAGTCTTAGTCGAACCCGCAGGGCCATTAAACGTGGGCTCAGTGGCTCGCGTGATGAAAAATATGGGTTTGCGCCAATTAATTTTGGTCAATCCCCAGTGCGATTATTTAGGGGAAGAAGCCCGATTGATGGCTGTGCGCGCGGCCGATATCTTGGAAACCGCAAAAGTAGTCGAGAGTTTGCCGGCTGCTTTGGTAGGATGTGTGAGGGCGATCGCAACTACAGGAGACGATGCTCGATCGCACCCAACAAAGCTAGAAGCACCCGCAGATGCTTTACCTTGGTTGCTAGAAGCCCCCAGTGCGCTAATTTTTGGTCGAGAAGACTGCGGATTGACTAACGCCGAATTAAACCGCGCTCAGCGCCTGATTCGGATTAAGAGCAGCGATGCTTACACTTCCTTAAATCTCGCCCAAGCTGTGGCTATTTGCTGCTATGAATTGTATCGGGAAGCAAGTTCGGCAGCGAGCAATGTGCGGGATTTAACGGATTTAACGGATGTCACGGATAGAAGTTCGGCAGCGAGCAATGTGCGGGATTTAACGGATGTCACGGATGTCACGGATGTCACCCGGAGAAGGAAAAAGTCCGAGGGAATATTTTCCCACTCCCCCCCTCTCCCTAACAGTGCTCCGTTGGAAAATTTAGAGGGATATTACCAGCAACTAGAAACGCTGCTGCTGAAAATTGGATATTTGCAGCCGCACACAGCAGCAAGTCGCATGGAAAAATTTCGGCGTTTATACAATCGCGCGTATCCGACAGTCGATGAAGTCGCCATGCTGCGGGGCGTGATCCGTCAAACAGATTGGGCAATAAAAAGTTACGCGCGATCGCCAGTTTCTGATAATCTGGATGGGGCGTTGCCGGAAAATCCAACGGATAACTAGGGGAAATGCTGATAATTTGGGAAGTGACATTGAGGATTTTTGGCGAACTGGATTTACCCGATTGTCAACTTCACAACCGGGTTTCTTGACTAAAAACCTACGCTTTAAGGTAATTTCCCGCCAAGAAACCCGGTTTCTGATACCATGCAGCCTTTGGGGTAAATCTCAAATCTCCAATCCAAAATCTAAAATTGATTAGCACGCCAGCTAAAAAATCTTAAACTTGAAGTTTACAGTGCAGAAGGAGTAAGACGTGGCAGAGCGGTTTCCCAAACGATCGATATTATCAGTGATCACCTCGATAGCGTCTGCCAACTCCGGCCCCAAGCCGCCTAAATCCGGCGCTTCAAGTCAGTCTGGTAAATCCGGCCGCCGCCCTCCCCAACCGCAAAACGGCAACCCGGAAGTAGGCGCCGCGCAGCTATCCCGTACAGAATCGCCCTCCCCTGCGACTTTCCCTCCGCAACCAAGCCGCAGCACCAGCATCAGAGCCAATTCTCCCGCACCTTCCCCCGCAGAATTGAATACACAAGACTTTTTATCGAATCCCCAATCTGCAATTAACCCCAGAAAACCGAGAACCACCAAAACTCCCCAGTCGAAGACTCGCCAACCGCGTAAAAAAGGCCTGGCTGCTGTGGATATGTTCGATTTTCCGGAGCTGAATTCTCCTGTCAGCACTCCCGCCAGCAATCCCAACAGCCCTCCCCAAACTACAACTCCCGGCAAACCGCGTGGAAGTCGCCCCATTTCGCCTCCAGCGCGCATTCTGGACACGGAAATGCCGCCAAATCTCAAAAAAGCCCCAGTGTCCAAACAGCGCCCGCAAGGGAGCCAGAGACCGGGCAAACGAACAGCGCCTGCGAACGTGCCACCGTTGGTGTACGCGACTCGGTTGCTGATTTTGGGAGTTGGGATCGCGGTGATTTGCGGTACGGTGCTATCGGTGGTAAATGCTGTGAGTCGATCGACTGTAGCGACACAAGAAACCCCCGCAGGGCAGAAAAACCCAGCCGACAGCGCAGTTGCAGCCCCGGCGGCCCCAGAAGCCCTGCAACTGAATCAAGAATTGGGAGCTTTGAAAACGCAAGTACAGGTAATGGCAACAGAAAATCCTACTTTGACAGCGGGAATATTTATAGTTGATTTAGATACTGGAAGCTACCTAAATTTTAATGGCGATGCTCCTTTTGCTTCAGCGAGCACGATTAAAGTGCCAATTTTAGTGGCTTTTTTCCAAGCAGTAGATGAAGGCAAAATCCAGTTAGATCAGATGCTGACGCTGAAGCCGGAACATATTGCCAGTGGTTCTGGGGAGATGCAAGACGACGCACCGGGAAAGAAATATTCAGCTTTGGAAGTTGCCAGAAAAATGATTGTTGTCAGCGACAATACGGCGACAAATATGATGGTTGAATTGTTGGGAGGTGCTGAGGTTTTGAATCAGCATTTTGCCACCTGGGGTTTGAGGGCGACGGTTTTGCGGAATAAGTTGCCGGATTTGGAGGGAACTAATACTACCAGTCCGAAGGATTTGATCAATATCATAGCCCAGGTCGATCGCGGAAATTTGGTTTCTGTCAAATCGCGCGATCGAATTTTGCAAATCATGCGCCAAACTAAAAACGATTCTTTGCTACCGAGAGGCTTGGGCGAAGGAGCAGTGATTGCGCACAAAACGGGCAACATTAATACAATGCTAGCCGATGCGGGGATGGTGGATTTGCCAAACGGCAAGCGTTATTTAGTAGCGGTGATGGTGAAGCATCCGCCAGAAACCGAGAAGCCTGCTCAAACATTAATTAGGGATATTTCTAAGATGAGTTACCGCTATTTGAACGACGGGGAAACGCCCGCAGATTCAAAAGTGAAAATTAAAAAGTGAAAATTCAACCGGGTTTTTTCGGGCAAGGGTTGTAGAGTTTATCAAACTATAAATCAGTTTGTATTATGAAACTCAACATCCGACTTGCTTGTCTGGTAGTGCTCTCAACTTTAGCTATTGGAGTCTCCCCCACCTTGAGTAATGCTAATCCTGTTTCTCAATATGAGGCCGACGGGGTGACAGTGATTAACAATAATATCCAATTGAATCGGGCAAAAAATTTGGCTCGTCAAGCAGCAGAAATTGCCAACGGCGGTTTAGGCAAATATCGAGCCGAAGCTGCTATGCACGGTGCTTCTAAGGAATCGCCGTTTGTGGACAATGGCAATGGGACTTGGACTTTTACTTTTCAAGGGTACAAACCCGGTTCGTCTGTCTATACTGTAGAAACGGTTGTTACGGTTTCTCAAGATGGAAGGGTGAGAGTTGATTACAACGGGCAAATTCGCCAGTTATCTCCATTGTGAACAACTGTGCAAATACCGGGCTATGCAGTTTCAATCCCCGATCGGGATTTAAGTTAACGGCATTTTTTCCGTTTGTTACAATCAAGGGAATTCCCATCCTCACATCAGCACTAATGCAAATTATCCTAGAAGTTCCCGAGATCCTCGGCGAAAAACTGCAACAATTGGGCGATCGTCTCCCGGAAGCCCTGGATCGCGCACTTCGGGAACTCACCCCCTCAGAACCCATATCCTACCAGGACGATCGCCAAATCGTCGAACTGCTAGCGAGTCAACCCAGCCCAGAAGAAATCCTCGCAATCCGCCCCACACCTGCGTTGCAAGCCCGCATGAGCGAATTGCTCGATCGCAACAAATCCGGTACTCTTTCGGCAAGAGAGGAAGTTGAACTCGATCGCTATTTGCTGTTAGAACATTGGGTGCGTTTAGCCAAAGCTCACGCCTACAAACGCTTACAGACAGAAGCATGAGTTATGTACCAGCCACTCTGCGCCGGCTTGTTACCCAACGCGCCGGAGAGCAATGCGAGTATTGTCTATTTCCCCAAACGGCTTCACTTTTTGCCTTTGAAATGGAGCACATTATTGCCGAAAAACATGACGGCATCACTGAATCTGAAAACCTAGCGTTATCCTGTCCTTGCTGCAACCGTTTTAAAGGAAGTGACTTGGGTTCTATCGACCCTGAGACACGACAGCTAACTCCCTTTTTTAATCCCCGCGTGCAGCAATGGTCAGATCATTTTCGGATAGAAGGAGGATCAATCGTCCCACGGACACCAGAAGGGCGCGTAACCGCTAAAATTCTGCAATTTAACCTCCTAGAACGCATCCTCGAACGCGAGCAACTTATCAGTATTGGGGAATATCCACCACCCTACCCACAAACCACATAAACAGTAGGTGATTGTATGAAATCAACCCAACGATGCAGATTGTAGCCATGATTTAGAGAAGTGGTATTACAAAACAAATGAATAATTTTAATTGTGAAAAAACCTTATAACTGGAATAGTCTTATAGACTCATTGGGTGATTGTAATTCCCCGTATGCTTATATAGTAGCTTATTATCTTTCAAGATTTGATAGAGATGTTTATCAGAAATTGGGATTTGGTAATATGACTGATACCCATGAAAAAATAGGCTCTCTACTTGGAATTCCCGCTAATACAATCAAAAATTTTAGAGATGCCTTTGATCCTTATCATGAAAATAGGCGTAGAGGCTGGTGGCAGAGAGAGTTATGGCGTTTTGAGAAAGAAATTTATGAAGGATTTAAAGAATATTCTGAAGAAGAACTCTATGTTTTAGTTGGCAAAATTTTAACCACACCAAAGCTTGATTTTGAACAGCTTTTCGATTCTTTTAGTGTATCAGATGATACGCTAATATTTCCTGATGAAGTCGGAGAAGTAGAGGAAACTAAAACTTTTAAAGAAGGTTCTCTCCGTCAAATACAAGTTAATGCTTATGAAAGGAATAATCTAGCTCGCAAAAAATGTATTGAATATTATGGGCTAAATTGTTATGTTTGCAAGTTTAACTTTGAAAAAGTTTTTGGAGAAATAGGTAAAGGTTTTATTCATGTTCACCATATAATACCTTTAGCTGAAATTAATCAAGAATATGAAGTTAATCCTATTCAAGATTTACGTCCACTATGTCCTAACTGTCATGCAATGATTCATAGAAAATATCCTCCATTTACTATTGAAGAAATTAAAGATTTACTTAGTAAAAACTGACTTCGTAGATAGATGTCCAATATCTTTTATGAGACCATAGAGGCTCAAATCCTTGCCGCACAAGCCATACAGCCGAAAGATTTGACCCCCTCAAAAAAACACCTACCGATTCACGGAAATTCCAGGAATCGGTGAGCGATTAAACAGTCGCAAGTGCTAAAAGTTCCGCCGCTTCACTCTCGTTCATCTCGTCAAGTTTCTGCCAAACTTGCTGCATCAATTCATCCAACCCAACTCGACTCACCGCCGAAATCGCCAAAACCGGAGCACCGCTGATTTCCTTCAATCGGGCGATCGTATTTCCAATTTCTTCATCTTCTAGATCGATCGCATCTACCTTATTAAAAGCCAAAATCTGCGGTCGTTCTGCCAATCCTCGCCCGTAAGCTTTCAATTCTTCCTGAATTGTGATGTAATCTGCGATCGGGTCTTCATCAGTAATATCGACCAAATGCAGCAACAAACGAGTCCGTTCAATGTGCCGCAAAAACTCGTAACCCAAACCCGCGCCTTCGTGAGCCCCTTCAATTAATCCCGGAATATCAGCAAAAACAGTACCGTCACCGCTTGGTTTTCTGACTACGCCCAAATTCGGAACTAAGGTTGTAAACGGATAATCTGCTATCTTGGGACGAGCCGCAGATAAAGCAGAAATTAGGGTCGATTTGCCCGCATTCGGCAAACCAATAATTCCCACTTCAGCTAATAGCTTCAATTCCAAGCGCAAAAACTTATGTTCTCCTTCTTTACCCGGCATCGCATAATCTGGAGCACGGTTAGAATTGGTTAGAAAACACTTATTTCCTAAACCGCCTTTGCCACCTTTGGCCACGCAAAAAGTCTGTCCGGGCGTCACCAAATCTGCTAAAATTGCTTGAGTTTCCGCGTCGTAAACTACTGTACCGCAGGGAACTTCGATCGTGCGATCGTCCCCAGAAGCACCAGTCATATTCTTCGGCGCGCCCTTCTTCCCGTCTTGACCTTTAAAAATCCGGTTGTATTGGAAATCTAGCAGCGTTTGTAGGCTTTCCACCGCCACCATAAACACAGAACCGCCCCGCCCGCCGGTGCCGCCGCTTGGCCCGCCCGCTGGTATATACTTTTCTCTGCGAAAAGCTACCATACCGTCGCCGCCTTTGCCGGCTGCGACTTGAACATCTGCGCGATCGATAAATTGCATAATTTAGTCAGTTGTCAGTTGTCAATAGTCAGTTGTCAGTTGTCAGTTGTCAATAGTCATTAGTCATTAGTCATTAGTTATGATACCAGATCCAAGTACAATGTTTATCTTTTGGTGCGCAGTGTACCATCCTACTCAACTAATTAGTAGTCATTGGTTAATAGCTAACAGTCATTAATCGAACATTTCAAAAGAATGACAACTAACAACTAATAACTGACAACTAACAACTAACAACCTGACAACTGACAACTGACAACTGACAACTAACAATATGACGATACATCTTCCTTACAATCATCTGCCAAATAGCAGAGAGCTCGAAAGCGCATCCCCACCAATTGTTCGTAAAGTGGGTTAATCTGGCACATCGCCGGAATGTGCACGATTTTGCGGCCGAACAATACGATATCTCGCTCAAACGGACATTGCGACGGAATCATTTTACAAACAAAATGTGCAACTCTGGGATCGTGAACTTCCCAGGCGTCAAGCCAGTCTTTGACTGGTTGTAAGATATTTTTCTGGTTAGGTGGAGATGGCCGCGCAGAAAGCGGTGTTGCTGCATAATCAACGGCTGCTTGGCTGCTTGGCCCCTGCGGCTGGCAGTTGCTGTCTTCGATGGTGTGTCGCAGAGATTCGATCGCCTCGACGTTGTGACCCAAAGCTGTGCAAAACTTGTAAAGTACCTCGTCTTCGCTCAGCGAGTACGTACCGTCTGCTAAGGCTACCATGACTGCTGTTCTCAAAAAATTCTCCCCGTTGGCGGTTCCTTTCCCTAACACAGCAGCTAGTTCCTCTGCGGTAATCGGTTCAAAATCTGTCTCAAAAGATACTGGATGTAGCTCATCCTGAGTTAGATTCGCAATCATTTTTTGCTCGTTTTCGTCAAAGTTGCCGTCTGCCCAAGCAATTGTCAGCAATCCGCGCAGCCAAGCGGTAATCTCTTCATTGGTACAGTTCGATTTCGCGTTACTCATCAGCATTTGCAGTTGGATATACCAGTCAAGTTGTTGGTTGGGAGCGGGAGAAATATTCCCCTCTAAATAACTTTTACTGCTTTTTTGCTCGATCGATCTCTTTGTTGAAGGTTTGTGCCTGAAGATTGCTCCAAACGCTTGTAGTGGACGTGTTAAAAGCATATTTGTGTCTCAGGAGTATCGCTGTCTAGCGAGCTAATCTATTGGTTGATTCTATTCCCCTAAAATGTCATCTATCGTAAGGAATAGGTTTGTCTGATTCATCTTAACTATAGTTGCACCGATTCGAGATGGCGATCGAATTTTACCTTGGTCTGAGCGACCCAATTTTTCGCAACAAAGCACAGGTTTGCCAACATAGGATCTAATCAGCAACCAGGTTTCTCACGCAGGGGCGATCGAACTTGGCGATGTTTACATTTTAATATATATTTTTGTAAATTTTTGTGTACCGACTGCGCAACATTTGACAGGCAGGCAGCTTTATGCTGTTGAAACAAAAAGACCTGATGCAACTATTAGCTTTTTTCAAAGGTTTCGATTGCTGTGTTCGTCTAGGAATTACACAAGTTATCAAAAAAATTACTTCAAAAGAAGTGTTGGGTTTGTTTCCTGATCCCTGTTTGTCAGGTGCATCGCTGTGAGATTATCTCTCGAATTTAGACCTTCTCGACAGCGACCCACCCACGGCTGTATGTTTATTATTCCCTTCTTCCTTCTGTCAACAGCCAACTATCAACAGCCAACTATCAACTGTCAACTATCAACTGTCAACTGTTACTTAGCTGCGGCGGCACAAAATCCAGCGCAATTCCATCGGCGGGCGTCCGTTTGCCATCGGGAAGACATCTCTACCGGTGGCCCAACTGGGAAACCAGGGCGTCGGCGGCCAGGCTCCTTCTGGCAAGTGGTGGTGTTCGTACTCCCACACCAATTCGTCGGATATTTGCACTAAGGGTAAGCCTTCCATGGCGGCGGCGAGCTCTTGGGGCGTAAATAAAGTAGACCAGGAAAGCTGCGCAACTTGTCGCACGAGGGCGTCTGGCTGGTAGTCGCCGATGGTTAAAAATGTGCTGAATAGCAACACGCCTCCGGGACAGAGGAAATCGCACATTTTAGCTAGGAAAAGCCGTACTTGATCGATGTCTCGAAAATGCGAGATGACTTCGGCGGCAACTGCCAACTGGTAGCGAGCTGGTTTCATCCGCATTAAGGGATCGAGCACGTCGCCTTCAGTCACTGTCACTGGGAGGTTTTCGGCTGTTGCGGCTGCTTGCAATTGTTCTGCAAAAGCTGGGGTTAGCTCGATCGCATCCACAGCATAGCCTAATCTCGCCAGCGGTAAGGTATTGCGGCCAGTACCAGCGCCCACGTCTAAGATTCGGATGCGATCGGGATTTCCCAATTTAGCAGCCGTTGCCATCAATTTTGCGTCTGGATGAGAGCCGAATAAAGGCGGTTCTCTGGTGTCTACCCAGCTTTTGTACTGTTCTCCAACTGTTGAGGTACTCACCAGCACTTTGCAGGCTAAACCTGTTTGCGGCGGCTGCACTGATTCGTATTGCAGGATCAGGATCGATGCTGTTGAGGTGCGGTAGCCTTGTTCTAACTTGGTGGCTAAAAGCTTGCTGAGTTCGTCTTTGCGGTCTGCTGGCAGGGGTCTGTCGAGGGTGCTAAATAGCTTTTCTATCGCCTGGAGATAGTGGCTGAGCATTCCGGGTACACAGGGGAAAACTAATTCTCCGCGGGCGGTGACGCGAGTATTGACTTTGTAGAGGATTGCTTGCTGGAGAATGTCGGGATTTATTACCAGCGGTAGCTGTTCGGTTTGGTCGATCGTGCTTTGGGCGCCCATAGGTTCCGGGAAGAGGTTCGGCAACGGATTTTGTAACGGATTTAACTGATGGATATTGAGGTTCGAGGGAAGTTTGTTGAGAGCTGACTGTACAATTTCAGATGATAAAAAAGTCGATTACCGTGAATAAATGTGGTTTTTCGGACATGATATTTAATATTTCGATCGAAATAGTAGCGCATTTAAATTGGATCTTTCACGGCGAGGTGGAAAAAGCGTCAAATCTTCCCGCCTTCTCCCCCCGTCAGCCATCACAAGCAATTTATCTGGGTAGCAACTTAAAGCTGGGCTTAGTTGCTGCCGGTAAAAGTCACTTCTGGGAACTTTGACTGAGCTTCAGTCATCGGGCGCCGTCTGCCTTCTTCTTGCC
>JAYUGZ010000409.1:0-11075 GCA_043767465.1 Cyanobacteriota bacterium | reverse complement strand
TGCTAATTTGGCAAATGCTAACTTGGTTAATGCGGAGATGTACGGGGCCGACTTGGACAGTGCTAATCTGCGAAATGCGGATTTGTCTAATGCTTTTTTGGGGCGGGCAAATCTGACGAGAGCTGATTTGCGCGGTGCTAAACTTTATAATGCTAACTTGGGCGAATCTTATCTGCTGCAAGCTAATTTGTCTAATGCGGACTTGCGGCGTTCGCTGCTGTTTAGAGTTAATTTTAGTCGCGCGAATTTAAGCGGGGCGGATTTGTCTTTTGCCGATGTCCGTGATACTAATTTGCAGAATGCTATTTTGTCAAATACTCGGCTTCCTAAGGCTCAATTGAGCGGCACAAATATCGATGCTGCTAATAACCTGCGTCAGGCTGATTTGGAGCGTGCCAACTTGCGGGGTACGAATTTGGGGCCGGGGGTTTGTGTGATAACTACTTTTCCTTATTGTGTTTTGAATTAATGGGGAATGATTGGTTCTAGAGTGCGTCACCCGCCATTTTGCTAGCTGCGGGAGTGTTTGACGGGCTGGCGCGCTCTAGGTTGAGATATTAGGTAATGGTTTGAGTAAGTTTTACGAAACTGGTGGTTTGTATCCTCTTTCTAGGGCAAATTTCACAAGCTGGGCCCGATTTTCTAACTGTAGTTTGCTGAATATGCTGCCTAAATGAGCTTGTACAGTGCGGGGACTAATAAATAGTCGCTCGCTAATTTGTTTGTTAGTATGACCTTGAATCACCTCCCAAAAAACCCTTTCCTCGGCTGGTGTTAGCGGTAAAGGTGCTGGGCTCGGCAATACTGCGATAGTTTTTGGCTCTACGGCTCTGGTGTTAGAAGTTTGCAGCAGTCGCACAATCTCGGCGTGTATGCGGTGAGAGCGCTCTAGCTGCGCTTTGACCTTAGCCAAGATTTCTTCAGACTGAAATGGTTTTACCAGATAATCGTCAGCGCCGATCGCGTGACCTTCAACTTTTGACTCCATCTCACCTTGACCTGACAAAAATATAAACGGGACTAACTGTCCCAAACGGGTTTTGCGCAAGCGGCGGCAAAACTCAAATCCGTCCATTTCTGGCATCATCACATCTGAAATCACCAAATCTGGGGGTGCATTTTCAAAAATTGAGAGCGCCTCAACTCCTGAATTAGCGCATTCAACCCGGTATCCTTGGCTTTCCAGGTACATTGCTAAGACTGTTTGACAGTCTGCTTCGTCGTCAACCACTAATATTCTTTCCATGAGGGCCTTGCACCAATTCACAGTTGACAGTTGTTGAAACTGCGGCTCCAAAAGTAGGAACTTAATTGAGTTTAGCTGCTGCAACTTGATAAAGGTTCCCGCTTTCAAGACGCCACAATTCCTCAAATAGTCCAATTACGGGCGCCGATCCAATAAAATGGGAAGAATTAGAGGCGTTGCGGTAAATCTCCTTCTTCTATTCGTATCTCTAAAAAGCTACAACTTTTTACAAGAGATCGTCAACTTTCCCTCAGAAAATAGCAGCTTAAAGAACGAATTTTATTCTATTATACAGAAATCCTGTGAGACTTACATTATTCCTAGACCGGACATGGAAAGGTTTTTAGATTTTTCGGGTTCGGACAGGGGTACAAAAGGGACAACGCGAGCAGGTGCTGCTGGGGGCGGCGCCAACAAACGCTGGCCGGCAACCAGCATACTTTCAATTATCGGTGCGGGTTGGGGGCGGCTGAACAGATATCCCTGCATGATATCGCAGTTGTGCTGTTTGAGAAAAGCTAGTTCTGCTTCTGTTTCCACGCCCTCGGCAATTACTGTCATCTTCAAACTGTGACCCAGTAAAATTACTGCTGTGGTAATTGCAGCATTTTGAGCGTCTTCGTTGGCGTTGCGCACGAAAATGCGATCGATCTTTAAACTGTCAAAAGCAAATTGCTTGAGATATCCTAACGTAGCATAACCGGTACCGAAGTCGTCAATGGCAATCCGAATTCCTAAAGCTTTAAGTTCGTTTAATGTAGCGCCTGCGACTGTGGCATTTTCCACCAGAGCGCTTTCAGTCATTTCTAATTCTAAATTAGCAGGCTCCAAGCCTGTAGTTTCTAATATTTGCACGATTCTGGCCTTGAGTTCCGGGTCGGACAACTGCCGCGCCGACAAATTTACGGATATTGTAAAGGGCGAAAACCCCGCCGCCAGCCAACTCGCGGCTTGAGCACAAGCTGATAGCAGTACCCACTCGCCAATCTGAATAATTAAACCTGTTTCTTCTGCTAAGGGAATAAATTCGCCCGGAGAAATTATACCTCGATCGGGATTTTGCCAGCGCACCAGAGCTTCGGCGCCGATAACTTGTCCGGTAGCAATGTTCACCTGCGGCTGGTAGTATACCTGAAACTCACCTTGTGCTAAAGCGCGGCGCAGCAGAGCTTCCAGAGCTAACTTTTCGGGACAGAGTACCGGAACTTTGGTCGATTCGTGAACTAAATCTTTGAGTCGGGCTTCTGCTTGGTGAAGTGCGACTGTCAGCGGTTGAGTAATAGTTTGCCGTTTCGAGACGCGAGAATCAATCGCTCCCAGCAGTTCAGCCTTAGTAAACGGCTTTGTCAGGTAATCGTCGGCTCCCAATTCCATCCCCCGACGAAAATCGGTTTTGGCACTTTGAGCCGTGAGGAAAATAAATGGAATTGTTGCAGCTAGGGAGTTTTGCCGCAGTGTCCGCAACACGTCATAACCGTCGAGTTCCGGCATCTGCACGTCGCACAAAATTAAATCCGGGATCTCCGAAAGTGCCATCTGCACCCCAAATCGACCGTTTTCAGCCACGATGACCCGGTAGCTGTGAGATTCCAGGAGTTGCAGAAGAGTTTCCCGGATTAATTCGTCGTCCTCAATGACCAAAATTTTGAGCATGATACTTAGATTACAGATGGCACTATATATCAGAACCTGACTAACTCTAGCATACTCAAACTAGCGAATTACTGATTAGGCCAATTAGCCAATAAATCATTAGCCATTTGGCTAATGATTTTCCATTGGTTCTGAAGTCACAGTTAAAGAACTGGCAAAAATCGGAAAAGTTCGATCGCTTTCAAGAGCCGAAAACTGCTGCGCCAGACTATTTTGATAAATTTTTATTACAAAATATCGGTTATTTCTCATACAAAATGCCGTCAACACTTTGGCGCGGATGGTGGCAAGCTTTATATAATGTCCGGTCAATTCGCCATAAAAAAGTGTTCGTAGTGAGGACTTTAGTCCTCTGATTTTTATGAGGAATAAATTCCTCACTACCAACCTATTTTATTGTGTCGATCGCACGGATATCATGTTATGGACTGGCTTAATTCACAGGCTTAGTGGACTTCGCGCAAAACTTGTGATCTACAATTGCAGAATTGATACTAACAGCCTGCATTGATGATGACGGAATGATCAGGTCTTGCGGAACTACAACTGTCTTTTTACAAACAAGTTCGGTGCTCCCTACAGAGGCAAAGTTCCAAGCATAAAATTCGGGATTGCTGACTGTCGCACTGGCAGGAGATAAACCAAATGCAGTCACTAATACTAATCCCAAAGTTACTAAAGCTACGATCGCGAATCTCAGCATATTCTTTGTTTGAACCGGAAAATTTACCCGATCGGGATTACCTCATTATCGCCCGATCGCACTTCCTGCGTCAATAGCCGTTATTTCGTCTCCAGATTCAACTCGTAGGCGATCGGCTGCGATGACTGAGAAACCACCACGAATTCATAAAAACCAGCATCATCCAGGGTTCTCGACCAACTCAGCCCCTCTGCATCTTCCAGCAAAGCCTTGGCTTTGTTGGTATTCCCAGGAGAATAAATTGACAGCAGAGTAGATTTGGGCGGAGCTTGCAAATTCACGCTCAAAATCTGATTTTGGGCGAAGCGGGCTATGTAAGCTTTGCCTTCTCCGGGCTTGAGATTGCCCGTGAGGGTCTTGCTGTTCGATCGGCGATCGAATTCAACGCTTTCCACAGTTGATCCCGCTTGTAAAGCTGTGAGGGCGTCGGCGGTAATTGCTTGCCAAATTTGTCCGATCGGCAAATCAAGGATATTGCGATCGCGCGGCTGTTGTGGAAACCAATAAAAAAACTTGGCATCAGCCAAATCGTACAGAGCCCGACTGCTCAAATTTAGCTTGTTCACCTCCGCTTTCGTGCGATCGCGATCCGCGGTGCCGTAACTGCCCAAGCGCGCTCTAGCGTCGCTGCTGAGGTTTTCCAGCTTGTCGAGCAACTCGTCGCCGATTTTCTGCCATTTTTCGCGCCATTGGCGATCGTCGTCACCTTCTTTTAACAGCCGCCCGCCCAATTCTGGGTATTTGGCATAGAAAGTCTCGTCTACAAGGTTGACGTAACCGCTATAGAATCGATCGTCTATTTTAAGTTGAGAGTAGCGATCGCGCAAAGCATCCTCTTGCTGCTGCTTCGGGCCTGGAGTCACGGGAATCTTCTGCACTTTTGATTGCAGATTTAACACATAATTGCCCGCAAACCAGCCAATTCCCCCCATGCTAGAAAGCACCGCCACCACAAACAAAACCATTTGCCAAGCAGGCATCTTTTGCTGATTGTTAATCGTAGCAACTCGCACCGGAGTTCCCGGCAGTTTCGGGACGGGGGCGGGCAGGGGTATGGGCGACAACTCCGGCGGCTGCTGTGTGGGCACAAAATACGCAGGTTGCGACGGTTGCGGCTGTAAAGGCGGATTGCCCGAGAGAGCGAGCAAAACCTCGCGAGCCGAGGAGTAACGCTGGCTGGGGCTGTGAGCGAGCATTTTATCCAACACCAGAGCCAAATTCGGAGATAGAGAACATTGCGATCGCCAGTTCCAATTCAGCGTCTGGCTATCGAGCAACTGATGCGGTTCCTTCCCCGTCAGCAACACCAAAACTGTGGCCGCGAGAGCGTACAAATCGCTGTGGGGATAGACGATTCCCATTTGCATCTGTTCGATGGGAGCATAGCCGAGCTTGCCGATGCGAGTCGCGGGGGTGGGAGTGCCGTTAGCTTCATGTTCAGCAAATAGAGATTCTACGGTGGCGGCGACTTCTTTGACTCCGCCGAAGTCAATCAGCACGGGCATTCCGTCAGATAGCCGCAGGATCAGGTTATCCGGGGAGATGTCGCGGTGAATTACTCCCAAGGAGTGAATGTATTCGAGCACTGGCAAAATCTGGATCAGCAGTTGATTGATTTCTGCTTCTATGAACCGCAAACCCTGACGCTTCCGGGCATCCAGCAGAAAGCGGTAGGTTTGGCCGGGTACGTAGTCTTGGACAAGAAATAGGTAGCCTCGATCGATAATACTGACTCGAAACAGTTCGCGGAAGCGCGGGATTTGATTGTGTTGCAGCTTGTAGAGGACTCCGGCTTCGCGCTCGAAGAGTTCCTCGGATTTTTGTAGGGCGTAACTTCCTTGTACTTGGGGCGCAAATTCTTTTAAAACGCAGGGTTCGTTAAATCGGTGGGCATCTTCAGCGAGGTAGGTGCGCCCGAAGCCTCCGTGTCCCAATTCGCGGACGATGCGGTAGTGGTTGTTGAGAGTTATGCCGGGGTAGATGGGATTGTTCATTGAAACTTGCGTCGGATTGTTACGCTTGATTGAGGCTGGGAGTTTTGGGCGATCGCGCTAATTAATCGTGAGATTAATCTTGACATAAGTTTGTCTGTGTTGATTAGTCGATCGCCAGCGTAGCTATCCCCTGCGGTCATTGTCAAAAAAGCGGTTTCCTGCTCTACAAGTCGAGCGACTGTGCCATTTGTGCGATCGCACTCGAATACACCGGGCCATCAACTGTGTTGTTGGGAGGATGGGGCGCTAAATTGTCTCGGGATCGATATTTAATTCTCGCAGTTTCGCGGCCAGGCGATCGGCTCTTTGGGTCTCTTGTTCGGCTCTTTGAGCCTCTTGTTCGGCTCTTTGAGTCTCTGCATCGGCTCGTCTAATCTCCATTTCTGCAACCTCTTCAGGAGTAGGAACCAGTTCATTTCCTGCTGTAAAAAAACGCAATTGTCCGCTACAAATTCCCAAACTCAAATCAAGCTGTTGACTCCGCAGATAGCCTAATTCATTCGGTGCAATTGGTTGATATTCCCCATCTACCAAATGAAACCCAGCTAATTCTAAAGTTTCTGGATCGAACCAAAAGTAATCCAGAGTGCGGAAAGTATCTTGATAGAGTTGTTTTTTAAAGTTTTTATCTATATTCGCAGTTTTCGGCGACAGGATTTCCAGAATGATATTCGGGTACTTTCCATCTTCATCCCAAACTACCCAGCTTTTCCGAGTTTTGCGTTCAGTTCCGAGTACCACAAAAAAGTCTGGGCCTCGGAAGTCTTTCGATTTAAGTTGCTTGGGGCTGTAGTAAATACTGAGGTTTCCAGCAGCATAGAAGTCATTTCTATCTCGCCACAACCATTCTAGACATTTGAACAGCAGCATTATTTGTCGGAGATGCAGTTCTGTTTCCACTTGAGGTTCATCACTATATAAATCGACTGGAGGAACGATAACATTTTCTGGTAGCTCTTGTTCTGGTAGCTCTTGTTCTGGTAGCTCTTTTTCTGATAGCTCTTGCTCTGGTATTTCTTGGGGAATAGCTAATTCTGCGGTTGCGGACATGGCTGCTTGGGGAGGAGTAAGAGGTGGTGTGTCTATTTTAGCTACGTTTTCATATGAATGTCCAGGACTATTTATTCTGAAAGGCCGATCGCGCTTTTGGTCAAAAAGTGCGATCGAACACCAAACAATTAGTCTTTAAATATTACCACTTATCGATTTATTTGCCGTCAGCTTGTCTGAGAGCCGCCAGAATTTCTGGTCGTTTCATGCGCGCGTAGCCCCGTACTTTCCGGTCTTTGCCGATCGCCTTCAAGCGTCTCAGCGAAAGAGTGTCATAATCTTCCTCCTGGGGCGGAAACGGCAACTCCAACTGCAACTGCGGTAGTTGAGGTTTCGACTGTTTCTGACGCTGAGTTTTCGGCTGCGTCTTCGACTGCTTTTTGGGCTGTGTCTCAGGCTGTATGTCTGAGTGCGTCGCAGCGGCTCCCAGTTGGCGGCGGAGCGTGGCGATTTGATTTTTTAGGTCATTTTCAACATCTGCGATCGCATTGCCCACAAACTGATTAATTATTAGGACTGTGCGCTCTAATTTTATTGACAGCAGTTTTTCCAGTTCATCCAACTGTCTCAACGCATCTTCAAAATTCACCTCAGAAATCACCACCGATTCCGGAGAATTATCGCTACCAGATTGTTCAATTTTTTTAGCCAATTTATCTACCTTTTCGTGAAATGTTTTTTCAACTTGTTCGATCAGATGCTTAATCTGTTCTATTTGATCGCGCTCAAAGTTCTGCTCAGTCAGAGCTTTTACTTGCTTTTTTAGCAGGTCTTCATTCTTTTTAACAGATTGTTCTATTTGTTTTGTTAGACTCTCTACTTTTTTGTGAAATGATAGCTCAAATTGTTGCAGTAGAGTCTCAATTTGTGGAGTGTTTTGAGTCGGTTGCGGAGCTAAATGTGCCATTTCTGCTTGAGCAACAGCTACCTCCTCGTCGCTCATCTCAAAAACCCACGCCCACATTTGCTCAATGCCGAGTTCTTTGGCAACAATACACCAATCCGATCCGCAGACAACTTCGTATTCTTCTTCGTTGCTGTAAGCTTCAGTAGGACGTACAATTAAAGGAATTAAGTTGCTGCCTTGCTCGATGAGACTTCTCCTGAGAGCTTCCCGGCGTTCGCGAGGGATTTCCCCCCCCTGAGTCTCTGGTACCGCAATTTGGGAAGTATAAATCTGACTGTGACTAATTGGCTTAATCCGCAAATATTCTACTATTCGGTTTTGATCTTGCGATCGATCCATCTTGTTACAAGTCCCCTTTTGTCATAAAAATCAGGTGTTTGGGTAATTATGTATATTTGCACTTTACAGCCTGCATTTTAAGTGCCGCAGGACTAACCCAAGAAATCTAATTATAGGGTGCGAGACAAACACCTTACTTACACTCTGCGATCTGGGGGAGATATCGCCCGGTGCTGTACCTGTGTGGCTGGCGATGCCCACAGGGCCCGGGCGATCCTCTTCGTTGGCGCAGCCCCCGTAGGGGCGGGCTTTAAATCCTCTACGAGGGCTTCGCTAACGAGGCGAACGCTAACGGCAAAACTGACTGCAATTCCTACAAAAAATCGACTGTGATGAGTTTAACTGCCTGGGGGACACAAATTATACACTGCTTAACTCATCTTTACTTTTTTTGGCGTCCGGGCGATCGTCTTCTGCAAGCTTCGCTAACGGGCTAGCGTATTCAGGTTTAGCAGGAATTGCAAGTTGTGAGTATTTTTACTCTAGTCAATTACCTTTCACAAATCAGGTTTCAACTCTTGTGGGGCGTTGCTTTGAGCATCACCCCCAAAAATGCCATTTATACGACTCACAGCCGCTCAGTATTTTTGCCAGCAATCAATAATTTTAATCATTGTTTTGTCGGTTAACCCTTTAATACGTTCCACCACATTGGCAAATGAGACAAACGGCCGCACATCTCGCTCCTTGAGTATGAGTTGTATAACGGGAGTCTTCAGCAGCTTAGTATCTTCTAAATTCGCTTTCAGTTGAGCTGGATTTTGAGTATTCAGTGCGGCCAACAGCGACATTGGTTGAGAAGTTACCTGTTCAACTTCTGGTACCACATCTACCAAACTGGGCTTTTCCGATGCAGACTCTGATTTCAACTCATTAATTCTGTTAGCCAACTGGGCTTCAATTAACAGAGGTAGTTGTGAAATCAGGTTTTCAACTTCTTGTATTCTATGAGCTAACACCTGTTTTTCGCGGGCATACTCGGCTTTTAATTCATTAATTTGGTTTTCAAACTGAGCTTCAATATTTGTCAGCCGCTGTTCTAAACTGGATGATGATTGAGGAGTTTCATTTTCACAGGAATTAGGGACTTCGACCAAAGAAACCGGGTTTTTTATTGAATCTGCGGGCTGTGACGAAGTATTTTCGTCAAAAAACTCGGTTTCTGGACTCTCAACTAAATTGTCAGTTTTGGCTGATTTCCTCAGCGCTTGAACTTGCTCTAGGAGAAGTTCTTCATTTTCTGGTTCAAGAATAAAGGCTCCGATTGTCTCGCCTTTCATAGGGTTGATTTCCCTGGCTTTCGCCGCCGCGTAGTATTCAAAGTCTCCGTCTACTATTTCGTAGGCATCCATACCGTTGCGGCGGAGAATTATGGGGTTGATCAATCCTCCTAATTCTAAAATTAGTTGTGCGACTTTTTCTAAATCGCGATCGGCAAAATTGGAACGGGAAACTGTGGATGTAATCTTTTTAACTAGAACCAGCGACACCAATAATTTTTTCATTATTTACCACCTATCTTTTCCAAGACTTCCATTGCTAATACTTCAAATTCTTGAGCTGCGGTTGAATCTGGATTAAAGTCTAGCACCGAAATCGGATCGGCAATTTCCATATCTCCCACCATCTGAGTTTGTTCTGCACACTTAGCCAAATCATCTCTTTCGTAAATGGCGCTTTCCATAATTTCAAGGCCGTAGCGTTTGGGAATTGCTGCCCTCCGTTTGGGCAAACTGTACTGTATAAATTTAGTGTTAGTTGAGATTTTACAAGGAAGTACGCCTAAAATTTCTAAAGGATTTCTGCCAATTAGTTTCTTGAATCCATTGATTTTTACGATAAAATCTTTGACATGAATTAATCCTTGATTGGCAAAAGGTTTTAAGTCAGAAGGAATAATTAAATAATCAGCAGCAATCAAAGCAACTCTAGCATATAAATTCAAAGATGGCGGCGTATCAATCAGGACAATATCGTACTTTTCTTGTACTTCTGCTAGTTTTTGAATCAGAATTATTTTACTGTAATCCAGTGAGTTTAGTTCATTTTCATATTGCATTAAATCAATATGAGAAGGAATCACATCTATTGCTGGAGTGCAAAAATTAGACTTTCTCGCGACATCTGATATTGAGTAGAAATCTGCTGACTGCAAAACGTGAAGAATATTGTTGTTTTTCAAATCGTCTTGTTCTTCATCTTCAAATTTGACCAAACCAGTCGCAAAGGTTGTATTTGCCTGACTGTCTAAGTCGATGACTAGGACTCTTTTACCTTCCTTACTCAATGCTGCGGCTAAATTGACTACAGTTGTAGTTTTGCCGACGCCGCCTTTGTTGTGGTAAACTGCAATGATTTTCATATTGTTTTGCCTTTTCGGAGAAATGATTACATCGGATTTAACTTGAATATTAACTGGATTATTTTCAGGTATTTGTTCCGGTTCGGAGATTTGACTTGGCTCAGGTTCTGCGGTAGCGGGATTGTTTTGTTGTACTGGTATTTCGCTAATTAACTCAGGAATAACTAAATTAAGTTTACTATCTTCCAGTTCCAGATTGTCTTGATTTTTTACAAAATTTAAACTATCTCTGCCAATTAAAGCGATAATTTCATCAATTCTCGTTTCAATATCTTGTCCGGCGCACTGAAAGACTAGCTGAATATAATCGGCGACTCTTTCGTAAATTCTAATTTCTTTACCGTTAGTTATGACTCCATAGCGGACGCTCAAACTTGTTAAATAGCGATTGAGTTTTCGGATGTGGCGGTCGAGATTTTCCTTCGGGTGTTTTGCCTCGATGACTACACTCATCGGGGAGTCTGCATCGAGCATTAGGGGGATATATTGGATGCGAAATGAGAGGAAGTCTAGACGAATATTCCCAAAGGCGATTTCTTGGTGCCAAGTGTCGGGGGTATAGCCCAGTTTTGGCAACAGATAGCTGACAATGAGTTTGCTTTCTACTTCGCTTTCGTTGCGACAGTTATTGGGATTGAAATTCATGTTTCATTGCGAATTTGGAATGGGAAATGGGAATTTGGCATGGGTAATTGGTGTCAACAAATACGTCCAATGTAGTCTAATGTTTGACTATTAGGCTCGCTGATCCCCCCTAACCCCCCTTAAACATGGGGGGACAGGAGTAGGGTCAAAGTCCCCCTTTTTAAGGGGGATTTAGG
>JAYUGZ010000408.1:0-1734 GCA_043767465.1 Cyanobacteriota bacterium | reverse complement strand
AGTCAGCAATTGATCTATTTCGCATCAGTATTGCTCGCGTTCGGGATCTGATTGCTGTGCATAATTCTCTAAAAGCTCAAACTAGCAATGTTCTGGATCTTTCAGATATGTTGAGATCTGCACTTGTTCTAGCGGTTAGCGCTTTGGACTACTATATTCACGAAGTTGTCAGAATAGGAATGTTAGAAATTCATCGCGGGCAACGTCCAGAACCGCCAGCATTTTCGGGGTTTCAAATTTCATTGGGTAACGCTCGTGCAGGTATAAACGCAGGACAAAATATTGATTCCTGGTTAGAAGATGAAATTCGCCAACGCCACAGCTACAAAAGTTTTCAGCAGCCAATTGCTATAGCTGATGCTGTCCGCCTGATTTGCGATAAAAAGTTGTGGGAAGAAGTCTCTATTAACATGGGTAGCCCTGCTAAAGATATAAAACAACAACTAAGTCGGATTGTCGATCGCCGAAATAAGATCGCACATGAAGCAGATATAGATCCTTCATACCCAATAGGCGATCGCTGGCCGATTGATGAACTATTAGTTAATGAAGCGGTTGATTTTCTTGAGCAAGTTGTTGAGAGCATACACAAGATTTTGTAAATATCAACTTTCGCTATACTAAACATCAGCAGCAGGTAAAGGAATCTCATCGCCACACTCATAAGCAGTCTCTATCCACAATTCCCTAGCTTCCTCAATGTTCTCCCTCGCTTCCGACAAAGTTTCCCCCACAGACATACAACCCGGAAGGTCTTTGATTATCGCTGTATAACCTTCAGGTTCTGGATAAAAACTGATAGGATATTTCAGGCTCAAGTAATAATCTAGAGATTTAAGCTTGACTTTCATCTGACGACTCCTAACATTCAGGACTTATGCAAAAACCCGGTTTCTCCAAGAAACCGGGTTTTTAATTCAAGGCTAAAAACGATTAAACCTTAGCCTCATTCTTCACCAAATCACCCCAACCCAACTCCTTCAGCGAATTATTCCGGCGCAACGGACGAGTCACCAACTCCAAAATATCCCGCGCATTACCAAATCCGTGAATCTGAGCAAAAGTAAACTCAACTGACCACTTAGTATTGATTCCCCGCGCTTCCAAAGGATTAGCGTGAGCCATACCAGTAATCACCAAGTCGATATTCTGCGCGTAAATCCGCTGTAGCTGATTGTAATTGTCCGGTTTTTCGACAATCCGAGGAGTCGGAACTCCCATCTCGTGACAAGTCTTTTCTAACAAAGCCAATTCGGCGGCCTGATAGCGTTTGTCCATGTAAGGAATGCCGATTTCTGGGCAAGTCATGCCGCAGCGAATCAAGAAACGGGCTAAAGAAATCTCTAGCAAGTTGTCGCCCATGAAGAAGACTGATTTGCCGCGAATTATTTGCAGGTAATCTTCTAAGCCAGCCCAGATTTGTGCTTCCCGTTCGTCTAAACCTTTTGGTTCAATTCCTAACACTGAGCAAATCTTTTCAATCCAAGCGCGGGTTCCGTCAGGCCCGATCGGGAATGGAGCACCAATTAGCTTACACTTACGACGGCGCATCAACGTAGAAGCGGTACGGGACAAGAACGGATTCATGCCAGATACATAATAGCCTTCTTCCAAAACTGGCAATTCAGTGTAGCGCTTGGAAGGAAGCCAGCCGGAAACTTTGATGCCTTGCTTCTTCAATTCTAAGGTTAGCTGAGTGACAACTGGGTCGGGCAAAGAACCGAAAAGTACCAG
>JAYUGZ010000407.1:0-4449 GCA_043767465.1 Cyanobacteriota bacterium | reverse complement strand
GATTATTAAATGAAGGAGAAATGGTTATCAAATGGGATCGAAAAATAAAAAATAAAGGCAATGCTATTTTATCCGGTTTAGCTGCGTAGCAGCTTATTAACCCAAAAATGGTTTAAGCTAATATTTTTCCCAATGAATTTAATAACTCGCCCGCACAGCCGCACTTCTATAAGTTTCTCTAAGTTCCTCGGAGAAACGGGGTTGATGAAGCAAGCGCGTTTTTGAGGTGTTGTTCGCGCTGTCCTGGTAAATAAATATCAGGGGATTCTCGTAGGGTTGTACCGAATTGATACTTAATTGTGGGCTGCAAATATTTAAGTACATAGACTCAGATAAGTGCGATCGAGTTGTTTGGGCGATCGCATATTTAAAGTAAAATAAAAGAGAGAGTGCGTGCAGAGTGCCTCCTCTTTTTGAGCGCCACACCTAGGGATTAGGACATCTGAGTTTCAAAAAGTCTGCTTTGATCCAACCTTTGTACTCACTTGCTCTCAATCTTGTCGTCAAATACCAGACATTTCCTTCACTATCTTTGCGGCTGAGTGGAGATACAACAGCACTTTTATTTTGGTCGTCATTAGCGACAATGACTAGATTTCCTACCGATACAGTGCCTACAACGCTAAAAATGCTTCCCGCACCCGATCTGATATTAACTTGTGAGCCAATATCTTCACCTACAATATCGGCGACGCAGCTTTTGTCTGTGATGGATTGAGCGCTGACACTTTTAGTGATTTGTGGAGCAAAGATAGCTATAGTGGCGATTTCTACAAATACGAAAGCGCAAATTTTTAATCTAATTTTCTTCATTTTGCGCCTTTTTTTCGATTTTGAGCAGTTATCAATTGTTGATACAGAAGTGGACTTTTTTGTCTCAAAGACTGTTGCAATTCCTTAAATTCTGCCTCACCTTCTTCTAAGTACGCATCCACGATTTCTCGGTTGGCAAGATCAAAGGCGATCGCACCATAAACCTGTTCTAGCGAAAGCAGCGAAAATTTTGGGCAATGCTTTCGGCTGCTTCTTTATTCAAGAAGCAATAAACGCCTGAATCGAGGGAAATGCGACCTCCTTCAATCCAATACCCTCTGTTGCGTTGTTTGATATACTGCTTGGTTGGGGCGATCGCTAGTGTCATAGGGCTAATCACTGCTTTTTATCTAGATTTTAAACGAATTAGGCGAGATAGTTAGATTGACGATCGCACAATTAAGCGATCGCAAACTCCGTATATTGCCGTAAATGCGGTGGATGAAACGCCAGTACAATATCTTCCCTCGGCACCTGGGCCTGCAACAAATCTGTCACCACCCCATCTTCTGTCCAATCCTCCTCAATCCAAATTTTGCCATCCCGCAATCGCACGTGAATAGTATTTCCCTTAATCCGTTCTTGTCCCTCCCAACCCATTACTACCAATAAATAATGGTCGTGCCTTTCGTCAAAAATCAGCGCACTTTCTAGCGTTAAATCGGTAGATTTTGCGTCCAACTCATAATAATCAGTTAAAACTTTCCGAATCAAATGACGATAATAATCTAATTTTTCCATCGCTCAACCACCTCCCCTTCCGGGTCAAAAACTAGCAATTTTACTCGATTAGTTTCAACAATTAATTTGGCAATTTTCTTCTGAAAGCCACCGTTATAAACTGTGTTGGCTATGGCCAAATACAACTCATACTCGGATTGCTTGGCTTGTAAGATATTGCGGTAAATGATATACTGCCCTACAGCGCCTTCTAGATCGTTCATGAAAGATCGCCCTAAAAAACTCTTCACCTCAACAATGATTTTTCGTCCCTGCGATTCTGCTGCGATTGACTTTTCTGCCGCAATATCTGGATAGAGTTTATCCCCGCCATATTCCAGCACATAGTTTTCAGTAACTATCAGCCAGCCATCTTTAATCAGCGCTTGCTTGACTGCATCATGGTAGATATCTTTAGCTGGCATCGCGAGACGAGGTAATTTGATATTCTACATTTTAACTCAAGGGATCTCGCCCGGGAGCTGCATCCCAAAGTGCGATCGCACATCCAATCCCTCATCTGCCCACGACTTGCGGGTGATTTTGGATAAGTTCGATTCCTAACTTCCTCTGGTTGACATACGGCAAAATGCCGTATAGAATAGAGAGATTAGATTGATCGTATTTTCTATGACTAAAACTACTAAATCGGAACCATCAGCCCGATTGGAAGCTCGTGTCAGTCCAGAGATTAAAGCCCTTTGGCAAAAAGCCGCTGACTTAGAAGGACGCACCTTAACAGATTTCGTCATCGCTAGCGTTCAAGCAGTCGCTTGCAAAGTTATTGAACAGCACCAAAGATTGAAACTTGACATTGATGACAGTGAGGCTTTTGTGAATGCTCTCTTGAATCCAACTCCGCCGAATAAAGCCCTCAAAGCAGCAGCCTTGCGCTACAAACAAGTGATGTGCGATGGTACTCACAATTGAACCCCTAGATAGCGGCAGGCATCACCGATCGCATTTCTGCTGCGGCGAAGATAGCTTAGACAACTACATCCGCAAACAAGCTTCTCAGGATCTCAAAAAGAAAGTCGCGATCGTATTCGTTTTAGTGGACTTTCCTAACACTGATGTCATTGCCTATTATACGCTTTCTGCCTACACCATTGAACTCGCAAATCTGAATAAATCTTTCGCAAAACAGTTACCCCGGTATCCGCTGCTACCAGCGACATTGCTCGGTCGTTTGGCAGTCGATCGCACCTATCAAGGTCAACATTTCGGCGAATTAATGCTGATAGATGCTCTCACAAAAGCACTCTTGGCAACTGCACAAATTGCCTCTCTGGCGGTCATTGCAGAAGCTCTGGACTCGCCGGCCGCAAATTTTTATCAAAAGTATGGTTTTGAGAAGTTCAAGCAAAACCCGATGAAACTCTATCTACCTATGAAATCAGTCCAAGAACTCTGTCAAAGTTTAAACATCTAGTTAGTCAAGGGGCGCACATCCCATCCCCACAGCCCGCCAACAGACAAACCGCTGACAGCAAAATGCACTAACTGGCATCCCCCCCAGCTTTCCCCAGCAAATCCAATTACTACCGGATCGGATCTCGAAGTACCCGAGATCGACTACAGTAAACACAAAATATTATTGGCGGTGATTTGAGTGATTGAGACTTTAGCAACAGGAATCGCAGCAGCAGGTTCGCTGCTAGCATTGGGCGCATTGGGCCTAGAGTTGAACTATCGCCGGAGTGGGAGTCCAAATAAACTAGAACTTACAGCCGGAGAATGGCACTTAGCCATAAACGAACCCAACCGCTATCTGTTGGTTGGCGAAATGGAATTCCGCAATCTGACACAGCGGTTCGAGATTATGTTGCCAGATGTGCGGGCACAGGTGAAACTGCTATCAGACGGAAGTTTGGATGGTGTGACTTCCCAGACAAAAGTCATTCCTTGTCACGAAGACGCAAAAGCCCGATCGGACGATTACTGGTTCGGCTATATTGTTAAAGCCCAAAAAACCACGAAAATCAAAGTTTCCGTAGACATTCAAGGGCAAGATTTAAACAAATTGCAGTCCGCTTGGGTGCAAATACATTTCATCACCTACGGCCCCGGCGGGCGCATCCCCAAAGTCCGCAACGTAGTAGTCCCGCTGCAATTTCCCAGCCCCGATACCGTACCCGTCGCCCGCAATGTCGGTGTTGCAGAAGTCTTCCCAATTCGCACCCACATCCTCGCCGAACTCGACAATCCCGTGGAAATTGTCAAGCGTTACGTGCTCCCGCGCGCCAAAGGCGGCGATATCGTCGCCCTCGCAGAAACTCCCCTAGCCTTGATGCAGGGACGTTACCGCCATCCCAGCGAAGTCAAACCCGGATGGGTGGCGAAGCGAGTTTGCTTATTTTTCTTGCCGATGTCGAGTTTGGCAACGGCTTGCGGAATGCAAACTTTGGTGGATGTAGTCGGGCCTTGGCGTGTAGTGGCTGCATTTGCGATCGGCGCTGTAGCTAAAATATTCGGTAAACCGGGAGTATTCTACCAACTTGCAGGGGAACAAGCCAGACTAATCGACGACGTTACGGGGACTTTACCCCCCTTCGACCAATTTATCGTGCTTGGCCCGGACAATCCGCAGCAAGTTGTAGAACAAATTCAACGAGAAACCGGACTTGCGGCGGCGATCGTAGACGCTAACGACTTAAAAGCAGTTAAGATATTAGCAGCGACCTCCGATTTATCGATCGCATTTTTAGAGCAAGCCTTGCGCAGTAACCCCGCCGGGAATGCTGATGAACGAACACCAGTCGTTTTAATTCGACCTCTGCCACAAAAATCTTGAGTTGAAGACTGAAAATTAAAAAGTCAAAAACATGATTTGAAATTTTTAATTTTCGCTCGACTAAGAAAGGGAGAAGAATTAAAAGTTCTAAGTTGAGAACTCAAAACTTCCCTAACTCTTCC
>JAYUGZ010000406.1:0-11080 GCA_043767465.1 Cyanobacteriota bacterium | reverse complement strand
TTGGCCTGTTTGGCCTGTTTGGCCTGTTTGGCCTGTTTGGCCTGTTTGGCCAATGACCTGTTTGGCCTGTTTGGCCGATGCCCCCTGACCTGTTTGGCCGATGACCTGTTTGGCCAATGACCTGTTTGCCCAATGCCCCATACCCCATTCCCCAATTCGCCATGATTAATTGTCAAATTCCTACAGGATTAATTGTTTCTTGTCAAGCACCTGCTGATTCGCCGCTGCACGATCCGATCGTGATTGCAGCAATGGCTCGCACCGCCATCAATCGAGGGGCATCGGGCGTGCGGATTGACACTCCGGCTCACATTGCGGCGGTGCGAAAACAGGTATCGGCCCCCATAATTGGGATTTGGAAGCAGCAATTGCCGGGATGCGAGATTTACATTACTCCTCGGTTTGAAGACGCACGGGCGATCGCACTTGCAGGAGCAGATATTATCGCCATTGACGCGACTCTGCGAAACCGTCCTGCTGGCGAAGAGTTAAAAACCTTAATCGATCGCATTCACAACGAATTAGGGAAATTAGTCATGGCGGATGTAGATACCATAGAAGCTGCGATCGCCGCGGCCGCTTCTGGTGCAGATACTGTCGGAACTACTCTTTTTGGCTACACTCCCCAAACCCAAAAATTCTCGCCGCCCGGATTTGATTTGCTCGCCCAAATGGTAGAAAAGCTTGAGGTTCCCGTTATCTGCGAAGGCGGAATCGCTGGGCCATCCATGGCGAAAAAAGCATGGGATTTAGGAGCGACGGCTGTTGTTGTCGGCGCAGATATTACTGGAATTGATATTAAGGTGACAGCCTATACGTCAGTGATGGGGAAGTAAGAAGGCACAAGGCACAAGGCAGAAGAAATATTTGGCTGGGGATTTTAATCGCTTCTCGGCTGAATTTTCATAAAAAATTCATATTTAAGATCTAGATTAATTGAACTATCCGGCTGATTTGTCTGCCAATCGGCAGAATTTATCTATGTCACTAAACAGTGACAATTTATAGTGGCTGCATCCTCCGCTAAATAATCCGGATGGGAATCAGATATGGCTGTTAATTGCATAAAAGAGCAGATTAATTCATATGGCTAGCGATTTTTCTTTTAACTCTAAAGTCCGATTAAACAAAAATACCTCGGACAATCCTGGAGGGCAACGCAGTCGATCGCTCCAAGTGATGATTTTTATGCTGATAGTCACTACATTGGTGGCGATGCCGATGTTTCGTCTAGCCGAACTGCAACTGATACAGGGAGCCTACAACCGACAGCGGGCGGAAAATAACCGCATTCGCCCTGTGTCAGTCGCCGCGACTCGTGGTCAAATTTTAGACCGCAACGGCAAAATTTTTGCGGCCAACCGCGTATCGCGATCGGTCTATTTGTGGCCAAAAGAGCGATCGACCAAGGAGTGGCAAGAAGTCGCCACTACACTTAGCCCGATCGTCAAACTTCCGGCGGCAGAAATTGTCAAAAAAATCGATGAAGCAGGCTACAAATCAGCCCTACCAGTGCGAATTAGTAAAAATATTGATGTCGGTACTTTCGTCGCTTTGGGAGAACAAGCTAATACTTTGCGGGGAGTTGAAATTCGTGCAGAATCGAGCCGAGACAATCCCAACGAGCAATTAGCAGCTCACCTTTTGGGATACGTCGGCGAAGCTAGTTTAGATCAATTAAAAGCTAATCCTGCCTATCCGATGGGCATGATTGTCGGTCAAATGGGAGTTGAAAAATTAGTTAATCCAACATTAGAAGGCGTTTGGGGAAACCGTTTGATCGAGGTGAATGCTAAGGGCGAGGAAATCCAAGATTTAGGAGTAAAAGATCCTATTCCCGGCAAACCGGTGCAGCTAACTTTAGATTTAGATATGCAGAAAACTGCGGAAAAAGCTTTGGGCAATCGCCTGGGTGCAGTTGTGGCGATCGATGTGAAAACCGGAGCTCTTTTAACAATGGGTAGTTGGCCGACATTTGACCCCAATATCTTCACCCGCAAGGTGACTCAAACAGAATGGGATCGACTGCAAGGGCCAGAAAAACCGTTTTTAAATCGGGCGGTTCAAGGTTATCCCGTCGGCAGCACTTTTAAGATTGTCACCTCTGTCGCCGGGATGGAGTCGGGCAAGTTTTCTCCTGACTCTACTTTAGTATCATCTTCTTCAATTACGATCGGCGGAATTTCTTTCAACGAGCACGGCGCAGGTTACGGCGTTATCGGTTTCCGGGATGCTTTAGCCTTCAGCAGCAATACATTTTTCTATCAAGTAGGCATGGCTGCGGGGCCCGAACAAATGTCGAAATGGGCTAAGAAAATGGGTATTGGTGGCACGATTAATTTAGAGCTTTTGGGGTTGGACGCGGCTAATCACGGTCAAGTTCCGACGCCAGCAGAGAAAAATAAAATGTACAAGGAAGATTGGTATGTGGGCGATACCGTAACAATGGCGATCGGTCAAGGTTTGGTACTTTGTACTCCCCTAGAATTGGCGGTGATGGTATCAACAATTGCCAACGGTGGTTCGCGAGTGCAGCCGCATTTGTTGGCTTCTCAAACCAATACACCGCTAACGAAAAAAATTCCAACTGGTATTAAACCCGCTACTTTAAAGGTCATCAAAGAAGGATTGATTGACGTGGTGAAGAAAGGTACAGGCCGCGGCATGAATGACGGTACTATTCCTTTAAGTGCTGGTAAGACTGGGACTGTGGAAATGCCCGGCCATGCTGACAATTCGATGTATGTAGGTTTTGCTCCCGCTGACAAACCGGAAATTGCGATCGCAGTTATAGTCGAAGGCGGCGGATTTGGTGCTGTCTCGGCCGCACCAATTGCTCACGAGGTATTTAAAACCTATTTCCAAAAACAGGGTTTTAAACCAACTAATAAGCCTTTCTAATCATGAGTTAATTGTTGACTGTTGACTGTTCATATTTTGTTGTATAGGGTGCGCGCGGTGCACCTTTTTGCTGTCAGTGCGATCAAAAGTTTTCCCCTACCAATCTTCTCACTTCCAATGTCGATAAATTCATCATTTGGGCCACCTGTTCCAGATTCATCCCAGAACTTAAAAGTTGAGTTAAGAGCGATCGCAAAGCTGACTCCGCCGCTACTCGTGCTTGTTGCTCGGCCAGCCGCGCCTGCTCTGATTGTTGAAAGGCTGACTCCGCCATCAGCCGTCCCAAATTTTCTTCCTTGTGAGTCTTCAAAAACTCACCAGTTTCAGGAACTCTGAACCTAAATTCTCCTGAAATTATATGCAATTCCAGTCCCAACACCTCACTGAACAACCACAGCGTATCGAAAGCGATATTGTTAGCTGGAATCGGCTCATACTGATTATTTACTAAACGTACTCCCTGCAAAATCGGATTCAGATAATCTCCCGAAGGGTCGTACTGAAAATATTCCCTCACTCCCAAAACTCGATAAATTTCCGGTTTGGTTTCTTGGTCTTTCGTCTGAGTTGTTTCCGAAGTTATTTCTAACACAAAATCGGGAGTAATTCCCCCTTCTTCCCAAACTTTATAATTATCCCTTTTGCGTTTAGGAACTCCAAACACCACATAAAAATCTGGAGCAACAACTGCTTGGTTGTTCCCTTGTTCATAATAGATGAAAGAATTCGCTGACACATAAACATCAGAACGCCCTTGAAAGTAAAGTATGGCAGCTTCTACGCTGTAAATCATGTAATCGCGCGTGATGTCGCTTTCAGCCATCGGCTCTCCGTCGCTGCTGGGATATTTAATTTCTGTTTGTTCGACTTGAGTTAAAATTGTCATTTTTCAATTTTCCTCAAAGCTAATTAATTTAATCTCTGGTAAATCAGCTTTTTAAGGTTCGTAGTGAGGACTTCAGTCCTCTCTCATTTGATGAGGACTGAAGTCCTCACTACAAACCTAGCTAATTTGATGCTGCGTCTTGAACTTTTCGGCTAATCTGACTGTTGGCAAATACATCCGATTTAAACTTTATTAATCCCTCTCTCTAAAATAATCATTTCTGAACCAACAACCGGACTTCTAGCTATTAACTTTCCTGCCAAATTGGCAATTTGTAACTTGCTGAAATCGAGCAAATTAGCCTCTTTCCACATTTGACTGGCGAGCTGATTTTGCTCGCTTTCGCTGAGTTTGTACCAATCTTCAGCGACTTTGACACTCAAAAGACCGATCGAGAAATCAGCTTCAACAGACTTAACTAAACCGCCGCCAAGTCGATCGGTAATTTCAGCAACCTGATTTTGAATCGCAGCAATCAGAGACTGTTCCGGCGTCAGCGGCGGCGGCGGGATAATTTCTACAGGTTCCGGTTTTTTCGGAGCCACTAAATCGGGCAAGTTGCTTTTAAAATTAGCGGGTGTAGGCTGAGAATTTGCGATCGCATCAGACGAGTTCGGCGTTCCCATCCCCACAAAATCGTCAAAGGTTGGCAAAGACTGGTTTGCTGCTGGGATAGGCGCTGTTGCTAGTTTCTGCGGCGGTTTGGCCGAGAAACTGTTGAGAGTTAAACCGATCGCAACAATCAAAATTGCAGCTAATCCCGCATTTAAAATTGGATCGGACAGCTTGGCGTTCGTAGATGCAGGTAGGAGCGAGCGCACTAGCCCCACCATACTTTGCCAAAGTACGCCGACTTTCTGTAAAAAACTGCCGCCCGTGGGTGTTGATACAGACTTTTTATTGGATTTTACCGAAACTTTTGGCGGGGGCACGCTCTTAACTTGGGCAGCAACCGCCGGAGGAGGAGTTGTTGCTGAGTCAGAAGCGGTGGGCGCGATCGGTTTTTGGGCCTGCAACGGAGGTTCTGCTGTTAATTTTTTCCCTTTTTTTCCCAAATTCCCAATCGAGACAATCAAAGCTTTGATTTTCTGATTTGTGGAAACAGCGCTGCTGGCATTTTGAGCTTGGCTGCGAGTCGCGGCCGACTTTTTCGGCGACTCAACCTCCGGTTTCAGAGATTGAGACGGTTCTGGAGTTGGTTGGTTTAGTGGTTTTTCTGACATTTTCTCTGCCTTGGGGCGGTGCAAATATATCTAAACGCGATAAATTTTAGTTGAGCCATCTCAGCCTTAATTTATCATTTCATTAGTTGTAACTGAATCAAAATGAGCATCAAACGCCGTGATTTTTTGACTTTAGGTGGTCTCGCCAGCTTAGGTTTGACCGGAATATGGAAAATGCTTCAGCTTCGGACTTCCTGGGATACAGACGCCACTGCTGCTGTGCCTTCTAATGTTGAGGCTCCAAGGGCGATCGTCCCATTGCCGGCCTCACCGCCTATTTTACGCTTTATTTCGGTGGCCGACACCGGTACCGGGGCTGAAGGTCAGTATGCTGTAGCTGGGGCGATGGCGCATTATCACCGCGAAAATCCTTTTAATATTACTGTTCTCGCCGGTGACAATATCTACAATAACGGCGAATTTGAAAAAATTAATGCTGTTTTTGAGCAGCCTTATCAGCAGTTATTGCAGCAAGGCGTAAAATTTTATGCTTGTCTGGGAAATCACGACATCCGCACTGCTAACGGCGACCTGCAAGTTAAATATCCGGCTTTTAATATGCAAGGTCGCTACTATACTTTTCGGCGCGATCCGGTACAGTTTTTTGCATTAGATACCAATAACAATGCGGATTGGAAAAATCAGCTTGTTTGGCTGGAGAAAGAGTTGAGTCAAAGCACGGCACCGTGGAAAGTGGTGTTCGGCCATCACCAGATTTATTCGTCTGGGGTGTATGGATTAAATCAACCTTTTATTAAGACTTTGACGCCTTTGTTTCAAAAGTACGGCGTGCAGCTTTATATCAACGGACACGATCACAATTACGAACGCACCCGCTCGATTAACGGTACGACTTATTTAATTTGCGGTGCTGGCGCGGGCACTCGTCCGGTGGGACGTTCTGAGTGGACGGAGTTTTCTGCTAGCCGCCTGAGTTTTGCGACGTTTGATGTCTATGAAGACCGGATGTTTGTCAGTTCTATCGGTACTGACAAGCGGGTTTTTGACCGGGGAGTGATTGAAGTGCGATCAGCTTAATTCACATTATATTCAGGAGCTAACAATATGAATAGGGGTTGTAGAGCCAATAAAACGGGTTTTGTTTTAGAAGCAACTGTAGAAGGTACGTTGAGAGGTCACGGATATCTCGAAATCTGTCCCGAGTTGCCGAAAAAGCGCAAGCGAGATTGGCTCTTGCTCTCTACTGAAAATCCCAAGCGATATGCTAAACAGGTTTATATCGGATCTAGCATTTATGAAACTGAAATAAATGTGGATTTTTATATTGTTGGCTCTGGTTCGTTTCCTCTGGGTCTAATTGTTGAGTGCAAGTGGCAAGAAGATAAAGGTTCTGTTGATGAGAAGTATCCTTATCTCAATTTAAATATTAAAAATTGCTATCGGGTTCCAACTATTGTAATAGTCGGCGGTGACGGCATGAGGCAAGGTTCGATCGATTGGTTTAAAAAACAAATTCCCGAGAATCCAAATCTGTTGGGAGTTCACAAGCTCGAAGGTTTTATTACTTGGGCTAACAAACATTTGTAATAACAACGATTTCGACCGTTTCATCCCTGACGCATCGGGACTAGAAATCTGGTTTCTACGAGGAGATTAATTTTTTATGATTGAATTAAAAAAAAACGCCTTTTTTTCCGGCTTGACAGCTTGACAATGACTGTTTTGGGAAGTATAATTTTATAATGGGAATAGTGGCAAAAATAAAATTTAACTTTCCACTCCAATTATCTAAAATATACCCCAAAAGTCTAGAAAAATCAATAGGTAATAGTTACTTTTTTTTTGCCGATTTTTTGACCCAGTTTCTAGATTTTTTTTTGAGTAACTAGAAAAATCCTGGAATAAACGAGGTTTCGGAGGCCACAAAAGAGAGTGTTTACGCATGAGGGCTAGAAACCCGGTTTCTTCGAGTATTGCGTTTGGTAACGATAAATATACAAAGAAACCGGGTTTCTGAGGTCACGGGTTGCCCGTACCAAATATATTTAGGTAGAGACTTTCCAAAGAGTGTTTATTTAAACTGAACATATTAATAATTCCTTGACTTTGCCGCGCTTGCAACTATTAGAGTTAATTCCCCTATAGGCTGATATTTCAATGAGTTTGGGGAGCCGAACATTCTGAAAAGCTTGACTGTCGCTGTAGATATTTTCGATGAAATCGCAGTTAGAATTAGACAGCATAACTTTGACACCCCGTTCGGCAAGTTCTGCAAAAACATCTCTCAGTTTAAGCTGTTCGGATTCTTTGAAATTATCCCGGCTGTAAGCCGTGAAGTTACTGGTGGCACTGATTGGACAATAAGGCGGATCAAAATAAACAAAGTCTTCGCTGCTTGTCGCAAAAGCCAAAATTTCATCGAATTTTCTGACTTCAATTTGAGCGGGCGCGAGTAAAGATGAGACCGATCGCAATAAATCTGCTTGACAAATGTTAGGATTTTTGTATCTGCCCATCGGCACATTAAATTCACCTTTGGAATTTTCTCTGTAGAGCCCGTTGTAACAAGTTTTATTGAGGTAGATCAGGCGCGCTGCTTTTTCTGTGTCTGTGTTGTAGGAGCGCGATCGCACCGAGTAATAATACTCTTTATTGTCCTTGCTGTGTTCTGAGGCGTGCTCGTCTAAAAGCTCAATTAGCTCCTCAACTCGATCCCTGACACAGCAATAAGCATTAATCAACTCAGGATTAATATCTGTTAAAACAGCTTGCAAACCAGGGTGATGCTGTGCTAAGTAAAAAAATAAAGCTCCGCCGCCCAAAAAAGGCTCGTAGTAAGTTGTGAACTTTTCAGGAAAATAAGGTTGATATTGTCCAATTAACCTGGTTTTACCTCCAGCCCATTTCAGAAAGGGACGCGGCAAGACGAAAGAAGGTGCGGAAGCAGACATTTATCTAGAAGTAACGGCCCTATAATATTTATCACAACTACAACCGAATATAAATACTTCTGAATTGGTCACTCCCTTGTTGCGTTCCGGCATTCAACAGACATCGCTGGATCGATCGACCAAAAAATTTCGTTAGAATTATATCTGTCAGCATTGCCGGGAAAAATGCCCGATCGCCCGTTGGCGAAGCCCTCGAAGAGGATCGGCAGATTTAGCTCTGGCTGTGCCAAAATTGTCTAACTCGCTCACAAGTGTTACCAGTCAAAGATCGAGCTGTAACACTTTACCCCACCTGTGCTCATGCAAGATTTCATCAATAACGTCTCTCGCTACCCGCGATTTTTCATTACGATTTGTCTGGGGATTTTCTTTTTCCTGTTCGAGCGACTCAAACCCCTGCTCGAACGCCCGGCAACTGCGATCGCCCTGATTACTTCGATTGTAGCGACTTTTGTGTTTCTAACTTTTACACTGCGCGCCATGTTAGGCCTGAGTCCGGTTTAAAGAGGACAAAAAGCGCTAAAAGCAACGGCGAATTCAGACAAGCTCTAGCCCACAGAGGAAGCACACAAAGGTTTCGGAGAAGTTGCGAATTTTGAGTTACAAGTTGAAACACCAACTCCCGAAGAAACTGCTAACTCTGGGGCGATCGCACACTTAGCAATAGTCGCTGCGATAGATTGGAAGAGGAACTGAGTAAGCTAGTTACGTCAGCACTCCTCAACCTTGGTGCAAGCAAAGATTACCCAAGTGCAGGAAAAGCGTTTGAGGCTATCAACATTCGCTGGGGAAATACTGCACCTCTGTTTCCCCCATTCCCACTTAATCCTTAGGAAGCGGCACACCCCGCCCCGCTTTCCTCTCCCGTTAACCTGACGGTATCACGAGAGTTTCCAGCGGACAAGACAGATGAAATTTGAACATATCTATCAATTTTTTCAAGACCCCCCTCCTGTTTATCTAAACAAGGAACTGGCAGTGTGCTACATTCTCTCGGTGTTATTGCGCGGAGATTCCTACGGTACAGAACTCATCGGACAACTAGAGAGGGAATTCCCCATCTACCGACTTTCTGATACCGTACTCTACAGCGCTCTGAAATTCCTCGAAGATGAAGCCGTAATCACCGGTTACTGGAAAAAAGTAGAAGGACGCGGCCGTCCCCGCCGGATGTATCAAATCCTCCCCGAGTGGCGGCACCAAGCTCAAGACCTGGCTCGTCTCTGGCACGAGTATATCGGTCAGGGAAACGGCGCGTCTGGCCGTCGGCCCCGCGCCTTAGAAACTGGTCACACGGGTTAGCAGGCGTTGGAATCGGATGCCTAAACTTTTGAGATGCTGGCGCTACTAGCAAAGCGAAATGCCTTCCTTGTCTTCGCTTTGCCAGCACCGCCCACAGCGATTAGAACAGCTATACTACGTCAGGACTTACGCACTGTCACTTGAGAATTAGGGATGATGGGGAGATATGGGAATTTGGTGATGGGGAGAAAAACGCCTTGCTGCAAAGCTTGCTGGGATTTTTGGTAATAAAGTGTCGGCGTAAGTCCTCGATCGCTTTCATCGGTAAACTTATGTAGGGCTTGCTGAAAAAAGCTGAAACCCTTACATCAAGAGACTTGTCGTGAGTTGTAGCCGTTGTCATGTGCAAGCTCTTGAGCTAAAATGAATCAAAACCCTGGCACACCATCACTTTCGCAATGTACCGAAAAGTTAACCCAACCTCAAACCCACCGTCCAACTTTGACCTGCCTTTTGAGGGGCAATTGGCAGATGATAATCGCTGGGTAATCATGGCAAAGTTAATTCCGTGGTCAGAATTTGAAGTAGAATATGCTCTAAATTTTTCCGTAGATATGGGAGCTCCAGCGAAATCTTTTCGGATGGCATTGGGAGCATTAATAATTAAAAAAAAGTTAGGAACAAGCAATCGCGAAACAATAGAACAAATCAGAGAAAACCCATACCTACAATACTTTATAGGCATGACAACCTATAGTAGTCAAGCACCATTTGATTCATAAATGTTCGTTCATTTTCGGCAGAGAATAGGTGTCAACCTAGTCAATAAAATCAACGAAAAAATGGTAAAAGAGTAGACCGAAGTGCCGGGGAGGTAGTCGAAAATAAATCATCAGAAATAATTGAACCCAAAAATCAAGGCAAATTAATATTAGATGCAACCTGTGCGCCAGCAAATCTTAAATATCCGACAGATTTAGGACTATTAAATCAAGTGAGGGAACATACTGAAAAAATCATAGACGTTCGACACACTCAAATTCAGTCACCCGTAAAAAAAAACAAAAACCTATCGAAACACAGCCAGAAAAGAATATCTAACAGTGGCCAAAAACCGGAAGCCATCACGAAAAGTACGAAGAAAAGCGATTAAAAAACAACTCCAATATATCACAAGAAATTTGGCTCATATCGAGGGAATGGGTAAGCTAGAGTTGCGTTAGAGTCGATAGGGGCATTTCTACCCCTACCTCTCCTTCAGAACCGGACATGAAACTTTCGCCTCATCCGGCTCCTTGATATCTTCATCCTTTTTTAAGGATACAACTCAAAACGGATTGTTATAATAGTCCTTGTTGAGAGAACCGTCATTTTCCGTTTTTGTGTCGTGACAGTGTTTATGTAGAAGTTGTAGGTTTTTGTACTCATTCTTACCGCCTAATGAGCGGGGTTGGATATGGTCAACTTCTACTATGTCTGTAGGTGTGAAGTACAGACTACAGTGGGTACATTTACCTTTTTGTGTCTTAAGCAGTGTTGCCACTCTTGTTGGTGTTCCAGGGTATTCTCCACGTCTTTTGCTCCAATAAATCCAGTCACCGTCATAAGGTGTTGAATTGCCCTTTACTTTGACGTGCCTTGTAATAGGCGTTGCTGAGTGTTGGGTTAGCTCTACACCTTCTTCTGTGCTGAAACACCAATTTCTGTCGCCTACTGTTCGCCAGTATTTGTCTTTGTTGATGCTACCTTTTCCCCGTCTTCTAGCCCATGCTCTTAACTTGTCGTAGGTAAGGTCATCCACCTTGTTAAAGGTTTCTTTACTTACTACTGTTGAGTAATAGTTTGACCATCCCCTAATTATTGGATTCAGCCGACTAATTAAGGCAGCTTGGGGGGCGGTGTTATGGGTGTCTATC
>JAYUGZ010000405.1:0-1735 GCA_043767465.1 Cyanobacteriota bacterium | reverse complement strand
TATTTAATGACCGACCATAATTGCTGTATCTGCTAATTCTTTGCTTTCAGAAACTTGTGGTTCTTTCAAGATCAAAACACAAAGGCAACAGACGATCGCAGCAGCAGTCCCCAGTACCTGAAAAAAGGTGTGGTTTCCAGCAATTTCTTGGGGCAGAAAGCTATAAAAGGTAGCATAAGTTACAGCGCCGACACTGCCGTAAGCACCGACATTTCCGGCAATTTGACCAGTTACTTCTCGTTTGATTAAGGAGACAATGCCAAAAGTCGCACCTGCTGCGCCGAAGACGAAGAAGGCACATAACATGATCGTGATAATCACGACTGGTAGCGGCCAGTTTCCTGTAATTTGGCTGAGGATTAAATAGCCCAATGCGACTCCGGCGATCAGAAATGTCAGTGTCCATTTGCGGCTACCGATTCTGTCAGAAATTAAGCCTCCGGTGGGACGACTGATCAAGTTCATCAGGGGAAACATCGCAGCTATTGGCCCGGCGATCGCCTGATTTAAGTTGAATGTGTTCTCAAAAAATTCTGGTAGCATTGACACCACAGCGATTTCGGAACCAAAGGTGACGGCGTAGGCTAGTTGTAATACGAATACTTGACTGATTTGATAGCGTTTTTCAGTTGGGTAATCTTTTTTGCCAGTCACAACTTCTCGATTAACTTCCCAGGTTTTGTAAGCCTGAATTAAATAGAGTGCTGTCAAACCGAGCCAAATTCCGTACATGATATTTGTAGTCAGGAAACTTGCTTTCTGTAAACGCCACACAATTAAAGCTAAGGCGCCAAATAAAGGAATATTGGCGAGCAATAATGCCCAAAAACTTTGAGGGCTGGTGACTTCCATTGCGCCGTTGCGGGCTGGGCGCTGATAGACTTTCCCTGGCGGTGTATCTTGAACGTTGCAGTAAAAAATGACTCCGAAAATTGCTGCGATAATGCCGGTAAGGGCGATCGTCAATCGCCAATTGGTTTCGCCGACTGAGAGAAAAGCGGTTGCTGCTGCGATCGATGGTAACACTGCTTCGGCGGCAAAAGAACCAAAGTTGCCCCAGCCGGCATAGATACCTTGAGCGAAGCCGATCTCTTCTGGGGGAAACCATTCGGTAACTAAGCGAATGCCAACCACGAATCCAGAACCGACAATGCCCATAGCCAAACGACTCAAAACCAACTGGTTGAAGTCTTGGGCGCAGGCGAATGCCAGGGTGGGAAATGCTGCATAGACTAGGATTGAAGAGAAGGTGATGCGGGGCCCGAAGCGATCGAGCAACATACCAATAATGATGCTTGCAGGAATGGTGAGCGCTAGGTTGCACAGACTGATGATTCTCGCTTGCCCGATCGACAAACCCAAATCCTGCTGCACCGTTGTGCTGAATGGCGCGTAGTTGAACCAAACTATGAACGTTAAGAAAAAAGCAAACCAACTCAGGTTCAGAATCCGAAAAGGCCCTTTGAATGATAAAAGCCCTTGAAGCATATTAAGTTATCCTAATAAATAATACAGATTCTTAATTTTGAGTTAATGTTACGACAAAAATTTGTATCGTAAGTTACTTTTTATCCTGAAAACGAAAGCCAGCGCATCAATTTGGTGCAGATACAGCGTCAGGACACGGCAGTGCCGTGTCCCTACAATTAATCTGGCGTAGGGAAACGGCACTGCCGTGTCCTCAGTTAGCATCAGAATGATGAAGAGAGGATTTGATACTCAAAGATTTAGATTT
>JAYUGZ010000404.1:0-1739 GCA_043767465.1 Cyanobacteriota bacterium | reverse complement strand
ATCCCCGCAGCTAAGGTGCACTCTCCGCGATCGCCAGCGTGAGTCCAGTAGTATCATGGTACTGTCTAATGAAGTCATACCATAAGTGTCAGCTCAGCTCTTTCTCATCGAGCGAGTGGACTTTTCATTGCCCGCCCACCTCGATAAGGATGAGCGTTTTGCTGCTATACTTGAAAATCTCAAATTTCTTCAGAGAGGTGAGTTTTGGATATTATTGAAGTACCGTTCAACAGTTTTATTGGAATTGAGAGAGCAAGTCACTCCAGTGAAGTTATGCTTAAACTAAGCAATTCCCCAAATTACAAAAATCACTTAGATACTGTTCATGCCAGTGCTCAGTTCGCTCTTGCTGAAGCTTGCAGTGGAGAATATTTATTAAGTCGCTTCAAGGGCAATTTATCTGACTACGTTCCACTGGTGAGAAGAGTTGAGGTTAAGTATAAGAAACCAGCCACCGGAGAGATATATGCAAAATCTCAAGTCTCCGATGACGATTTTCAGAAGTTTGTAAATGCTCTAGAAGCAAAAAGTAGAGCAATCTTATCTATTAGTGTTGACATCGTAGACTCTAACAATATTGTTACGATGAGTGCTTCTATTGAATGGTTTGTTCAGAAACTAAAGCAATAGAGAGTCTAATTTTCCAAGATGAAATTGTAAAGACGATCGCCTTGGGTGCATCCCAGTTTTGTAAGGGCGAAGCATTCCGGCAGACAATTTATTAGTTATAAGCAGAGATTTACTGCCGGAATGCTTCGCCCCTACGAAGATATTTGCAAAACTGAGATGCACCCGATCGCCCTTAACCGCAAAAAATCAAATCCCCGACTTCTCAAATTCCCTTATTTCAATTCAACATTTACCGTAGCAGACATCCCCGGTGCAATCCGCGATTCGTAGCCTTTAACGCTTTCAGCATCAAATATAACTTTTACCGGAATTCGCTGCACAACTTTGGTGAAGTTTCCCGTAGCATTATCGGGAGGCAATAAGGAAAATTGAGCGCCAGAAGCAGGAGAGAAACTATCAACTCGGCCCTCAAATTTACGGCCGCCAAAAGCATCTAATTTGATTTCTACTTTTTGGCCTGGTTTCATGTTTGCCAGTTGCGTTTCTTTGAAGTTGGCAACTACCCATAAATCGTTGCTTACTATGGCCATTAAGGGAGTTCCCGACTGCACCCGCTGCCCGATTTCAACGGATTTGCGCCCGATTTGTCCGGCGGCTGGTGCGGTGATATTCGTGTAGGAAAGTTGCAGTTGAGCGTCTTTAACCGAAGCTTCCGATTGGGCGATCGCAGCCTTAGCAGCATCATACTGCGATCGGCTAACTTTAGTTTGCTCACCCGTAGCTTGAGCCTGTTGCAATCCGCCCTTCGATGCAGCAAGTTTGGCTTCAGCGGTGCTGATCCCTTCTTGGGCTACGGCGACTTTAGCTTGGGCGCTGGCGATGCCGACTTTTGCCCGGGCTACTTGGGCTTCGGCTTGTTTGACGCCTTCTTGAGCTTGGGCTACTGCTGCTTGGGCGGCGGTGACGCCTTCGGTGGCTTGGGCTAAGCGCGCTCTAGCTTGGGCAATTCCTTGTTGGGCTGCGGTGGTTTGGCCTTGGGCTACTTCATAGGCTGCTTTCGATGCGTCTAGTTGCTGGCGGGCGATCGCACCTTCTGTCTGCAAGCTTTCGTAACGCTTATAATCGGCTTGGGTTTTCACAAGATTAGCCCGTGCTTGCACTAGCTGAGC
>JAYUGZ010000403.1:0-11110 GCA_043767465.1 Cyanobacteriota bacterium | reverse complement strand
AGAGGACTGAAGTCCTCACTACGAACCTATTTTTTAATTTTTGTTACTTTCTTGGATTAAATATTATCAATTAGTTGCCAATCAAGCGGTGATAATTTGGAGGTTGGGATTGAAGGATTATGAGTTATAAATTTATGAGTTATAAATTAAATATATTAACTTATAACTCAAATTATATAACTCAAATCTTAACATTCAAAACTTTATAAGTGACCTTCTAACAAACCGATTAATTTTTGTTTGTTAATCGCTCCCTCGTGGGAAAGCACTACTTCGGCATTTTTAAACAGTCTGAGTGCTGGGACTCCTTCAACTTTATACTGTTTGACAGTATTGGGATTGGGGTCAATTTCCATTTTAACCACTTTCAAGTCACTGTAGTTGGCAGCCACCCAGTCTATGGAAGGCGCAATCAGTTTGCAAGGCCCGCACCAAGTAGCCCAAAAATAGGCAAGCACTGGTTGCTCTGCTTTCAGAACTTCTGTCTCAAATTTTTCGTCGTTGATGACAATTACACTGTTGCTCATGGTTGTACGATGATTTTTCCTGATTATTTATAAAGCACGGGCGGGCGTGCAACTTGCACTAACTTAGAAGACAGGCACAAAAACTGTTACTAATTTTAAAACATTCTGCGAACTTATTGAGTAAAAACTCAGGATTTGAGGCTGATGGCTAATTCTGTTTGGCGTTTAATTCCGCTGCTGTCGGCGTCTGGTAAGGTGCAGATGGCGATCGACCAATGGCTGCTGCAACAGCATCTAGCGGGGAAAAATCCGCCAACTCTGCGATTTTACACCTGGGCACCGGCGGCGATTTCCTTGGGCTACCACCAGCAGCGTTGGCCGGAATTTTGGCAGCAGTTGTCTTGGGAAGGACAGCCTCTGGAGTTGGTGAGACGCCCTAGCGGTGGGCGCGCTGTGCTCCACCAAGGGGATTTGACTTATGCAGTTGTGGCGTCAGGATTTGGCAGCAGCCGCCTCAAAGCTTATCACACTATATGCGAGTTTTTGATTGAGGGTTGGCGGGCGATCGGTGTGGATTTGCACTACGGGGAAGCTGGGCGCGGTTACATTCACAATCCCAATTGTTTTGGTACGGCGACTGGTGCGGATTTGGTTACTGTTGATGGCTGCAAGTTAATTGGTAGCGCACAATTGCGCCGCGGCGATGCTATTTTGCAGCACGGTTCGATGCGTTTGCGAGCGGATATTGGTTTGTTTTATCAGGTTTTTGAGGATCAATTAATTCCTGTGAAATTACCTCTATCTGAAGGGGGAGATGATTTGATTGCGACTGTAATTGATGCTTTGAGTGCGGCGGCTTGTCGCTGTTTTGCGATCGATTTGGAGGTGCGGCCTCTCTCGGAGGAGGAATGGGAGGAGATTTGGGAGTTGGCTGGAAAAACCTCTATTTGTCCGTAGGTACTGCTAATTACAGCACTTCCGGCTGCTATTGGCGGACGCAGATAGTATCGAAAGTTAGGACAGGACAGGGATACGAGTAAAACTGTGCTTCATAATAGCCGGAAGTGCTGTAGATGCAGGTAATGCGATCGATCTTTGGTGATTGTGGCGGTTATCCAGTTGACAAGGTTGGGTGTGGGTGATTTGATGAAATGGATGGGTTTGCTATGGTCGCAAGGGTTTTTGCGCTGGGAAAACCAGTTCATTTGACTCAGGAGCTGGCGCAGGCTTTGCGCTGGGGGACTAGCGCTGAGGGGAAGTGCGATCGGAAATTGATGCAGTGGAATTTGGATAGTCTTGTTAATGCAAAAATTCCGGATGAAGAGTACGCCATATGGAATAGCTTTAGAAATCTGTAAGGAGCAAGTGTTATGCGTACTAACTTCAAGAGAAAAATTCTCTCAATTGATGGTGGTGGTATTCGGGGTATTATCCCTGCTATCGTTCTCAACTACATTGAAGAGCGCACAGGAAAACGAATAGCAACAATGTTTGATTTTATTGCAGGCACTTCAACAGGAGGAATTTTAGCACTGGGTTTAACTAAACGGAACTCAGACTCTAGCATCAATCATGAGCCAGAGTACACCGCTGCCGAACTTGTAAATTTCTATCGCAGATATGGACAAAAGGTTTTTAATGAGAATATTCCCATAATTTTTGATGAGTTGCTACAACCCAAGCACAACCCACAAGGTAAGCAAGAAGTTTTAGAGGAGCTTCTAGGTAAAGCTAAGGTTGAAGATGCCTTACGAGAAATTTTCATCACGAGCTATGATATCGAAATGAGAACACCAGTTTTTTTTACAAGCAATCCAAACGCAGAGGAAATAGAGAGTTTTAATAGCCGCAAATTATGTATGGGAGTCAAAATGATTGAGGCAGCAATGGCAACTTCTGCTGCACCGACATTCTTTCCACCATTCAAACTCGAAGCGGGATATAATCATCATACCGATGAGGGATATTACGCTTTGGTAGATGGTGGAGTTTTTGCAAATAATCCTTCCTCACTTGCAATGATGGAAGCGATGATTTCTTACAAGAAAAAGTCTGAGAAGGATGAAGAACTCCAACGTAATGATACCCTTGTTGTTTCTTTGGGTACTGGGTCACTAACTAAGAAATATAAGTATAGAGATGCCAAAAATTGGGGACAAATCAAATGGGCACTTCCCTTACTTAACGTTGTTTTCGATGGTCAAAGCGAAGCTGTTGCGTATCAGCTTCAGCAGCTAATGATGAATAAAGGAGATAACAGAAACTACTATCGTTTTCAAGTTCCATTGAGTAGCGATAATGGTCACGATCTAATGGACAACGCAAGTCCCAGTAATATTGATCACCTAGAGAAGCTAGGTGAAAAACTGATCGAACACACTAAGAAAGATTTGGATCAGTTATGTAAGCTTTTGAAGGAGAGCGAGGACACTGAACTGTATTCTAATTAAGCTTGTACTAACCACGGTGATAATGCGTAAGTCCTGATTAAGTAAACATTGGTAGCATTTCCATTGAGCGAGCGATCGCAGGATAAATTGAAAGGGTCTGCTTCTACCAGTATCTTGACGACGCATATAGGTGCAGAGGCAAGCAGAAGGGGGAGGCTTTTCCTGGTATTCCCAGGAAAAGCGATGCTTGCACAAGTAGCGCGATCGCACTTGCCGATAGTAGCCCGATCGCCATTATAGAACGATCGCTTTCCAGAAGCTAGGCGATCGCATATCCAGTATATTCTCGCACTTCGGGAGGATGAAAAGCCAGGATAATGCAATCTTTAGGTACTCCAGCAGCCACAAGTTCACCCGTAATCCCATCTTCAATTCCGTCATAGTGAATCCAGATTTTGTCATTGCGAATTTGGGCATGGACGATACAGCCATGAACTCGCAGGTTATTTTCCCAGCCTTCATCTACCAGCATAAAATGGTTGCGTTAGCGAAGCTTTCCGAAGGAATTGCGGCTGACAATAACATAAGTATTCACTTCACGATAACTATAAGGAAGATCGGCATAATACTGGAGAATTTTCTCCAGTATTTCCCGCCATTCGTCTAGGGGTTGATTTGCGGTTTCCATGCTATTGTTGACTATGAGTCTGAGAGATGATTGTAGAGGTAGCGATCGCCCCTATTTAAACTACGCTAAAAGATATATTTTCTAGCACTACATTAGGAATATTTCCTGCACCTAAAACCTGTGTAGCATCTAAAACTTCTATCCCTACTAATAACTCATTTTCACCAATATTTAAAGCAATTTCATCGGTCAACTGTAAAGTACGGCACTGATGCTTACCTTCTACAAGCCTAATGTAGAGAGCATCAATTTCTGAATCATAGCTAATCTTCATAAACTTTTACCTCAAAAATAAAAAGTATAGACCGTGACAACAACTAACTCAGTATCAGTTTCGGCAACAATTGGTGCTACTTTCTTGAGAGAGTAGAACTTGCCCTGCCAATCATTATTATACTGAAAGGTGGCTTGATATTTGTATCTACCACTTTTAGCAGATTGTCGATTACCTGTAATAATGGTATCAACAATTTCTGCTTCATTTGTACCTCTTTCAATCGCTTGTTCTTGGGCATGATTAGTTAATCTAATGGGTTTCACTTTTGCTTGTCCAATAAATTAATCGATCGCGATCGCCGACTCTTGACCGCTAAAATGAGGGCGATCGCCAATTTTTGCTGATTCTACCATTTGAGATTTGTTAAACTACCAGGGCCATTGCTTTGAGCAGCGCCCGAAAAGTTAAATCTAGATGCAGTAGAGCTTAATTGGCTTCCCCAATCAAAGTAAATGCTGCCCAGTTTTTCGGTTCGGGATATTGTGCGATCGTAGCCAGCATGGCTTGACGCAGCGCCTGAGCTTTGTCGGGGTTATTTTGAAAATTTTGATAAAATTCGCTCATCAAGGATGCTGTAGGTGCATCTGGCACTGGCCAGAGGGACACAATTACGCTGGATGCACCCGCCGTAATGAGCGATCGCGATAACCCAATTACGCCATCGCCTGTAATCGTCCCCCTACCTGTATCGCAAGCACTCAAAACCACTAATTCCGCATTCAGTCTCAAGTCTAAGATTTCATCGGCAGTTAGTAAACCGTTAATCCCTGACTGTTGCTCCTTGCTAGAAGATGCCGGATCTGGAGCAAGGGCGATCGCCCCCGGTACTCCCGATCCGTTAAAATCGTTGAGCAACCCATGTGTCGCCAGATGAATTATCCTGGATTTGAGCATTTTTTGGACGATCGCTCCTTTCGTAGCTTCGTTGCCGGTGATTGCTGTTGTTTTCAGCAGTTTCGCAATAGCTAAAGCTTCTTTTTGGGCACCGGGAAGCGCTTGTAACTGCTCGGGTTTTTCGCCAACCTCAAAAGTAATGCTCGGCATAGTGGGATTTCCTACCACTAAAACCTTGTCTCCTGACACTTGTTTGCGCTGCTGATTGGTTAGCTGTAGTACCTGAATAGCCGGTGCTGTTAAAATCGTGTGTTTTTCAATTAAATATTTACCAGCCGCGTCCATCAGTGCTGGGAAAGGAACTAGAAACAGAGCTTTTTGAGGGATGAATATCACCCGCTGCTTCGGGTCATTTGGTAGCAAATCAGCAATTGGTTGAATCAGGATTTGATAGAGTTGTTTTAATCTTTTGGTTTCGATAGTTTCCTCGCTGCGCCCTGCTTCCGTGCTGCCGCCACCTCTGGCACCCATATATGCGCGGGTAGCGGTGATATAGGATGCTAAAGAAAACTGCTGCTCTGACCCCAGAGATTTCAGGTTGACCAATCGAAACGTGACTTTACCATTAGGCTCGATCGCCCAAATATACAGATCGGATTCCTGACTTTTTTCTCTACCTTTTAGTTTAAAATCGTTGTAAATAATCGAATATTGAACTACAGTAGCATTTTGAGTTTTAGCAATTTGTTTAATTTGCTGGATATTCGGCGCAGTCATGGTAGTAACTGGTGTTTGCTTCAGGGATAGCCGCTTTTCTAGTAACTCCACCAACGCCCGCCCTCTCCCTCTTTCCGAAATTTCCAGGGCTGCATCAGGTTTGTTACCAGCAATCAAGACTTTTTGCAAGTTGATATAAGGAAAAGTCTGAGTTTCAAAAATTGCAATCTTATAGGCATCATTACTGCCTAATCTTCCTCTCAGAGATTCTAAAACCTGGATGCCTTTTAATAAGTTTTCCGTGGCTCCCGCTAAATCGCCTGTGTTGATTTGCACCACTGCCATATTGTTCCTAACGATGGCTTGCTCTCGGCGGTTTTTGCTAGTAAACGTGCTGGTCAAAAACTGATTGTATAATTCAATTGATTTCTGATAGTTGTTCATCTGAAAATATACCAGTCCCAAATTGGCACGCACCTTGTTGGCTATTTGAGACTCGCGAATTTTCCAAGCAATCGCTAAACTTTTTTCATATAACTCAATTGCTTTGGTGTAATCGCCTAAGAAATAGTAAGCACCTCCTAAATTTGCCAAAGCTTGTTCTTCCAAAAGTGGGTTTTTAATTGCTTGGGCTAGGACTAAATATTGTTGTTGGTATTCAATGGCTTTAGTATGGTTTCCTTGGGTATGGTAAACTATGCCGAGATTGGAGATTGCTTGTGCTTCTCCCAAGGTGTCTTTGATTTCCCGGGCGATAGCTAAACGTTTTTGCTGATATTCAATGGCTTTGTTGTTTTGACCTAAGGCCTGATAAACAATGCCTAAATCTCCTAGTGCTTTAGCTTCGCCTCGACGGTCTTTGATTTCTAGGGATAGTGCTAAACGTTTCTGATGGTATTCAATTGCTTTAGCGTACAAGTCTGCACTATAATAAGCATTGCCCAGATTCCCCATTGCTACTCCTCCCCAGCGCGGGTTTCCTCCGTTGTAGTAGTAGGCTTTGTGCCAAGTATGTGCTAGATATTGCTCTAAATACTCAAAGGGATCGATGTAAGCATAGCCATTTTGCAGGTAGGCAAGTCCGATATTTCCTAGCAGGATGACTTCGAGCTCGTGATCTCTGATTTCTTTGGCAATGACTAAACTTTGCTTGTAGTAGTCAATGGCTTTGTCAAAGAAACCGCCGATCGCATGATTGGCTAAGCCTAACTTAAAAAGTGCCAGCGCTTCTTTTTGCCGATCGCCCTGAATCCTCGCAAATTCCACCTCGCCATCATGGTTTGACACCGCATCGGGCGATACTCCGCCGATCGCAAAATAAGCGATACCTTGGGGAGAGACAAACATTCCCTCCCACTCAATATTCTGGATCGGCTGATAAATGGTTAGTGCTTGCTGTTGGCTGGAAGTTTGAGCTAGTAGCTGCGCCCCTGAATCTGAGCCGGGTAATAAATTAGCAATTTCAGTTTGGGCGAAAACACGGGTATGACGATCGATTTTGGCGAGATCCTCCAACTCGCCCAAACCCAAAGTTGCCAGAGTAGAAGCACAGAATTGTAAGAAATGACTGCGTTTCATATTCAACTAATCTACGGTTTTGGCTCAGTTTCGATTTGGACGATCGGCTCTTTAGCAATCTCGCTCAATTTCACTGAATCGAGCAAGCTTTCCCAATCTGCTTGGATGGCTTCATTTGTCGGCAAAGTGCGGCGAGCGGCAGCTAGATTGCTCAGGGCATCTAGCCAAATCCCATTTTTAGCATAAATAAAGATTTTCTCGCGCGCATCTGCCTGCTCTAATTGATTGCGGATATCTGCACTGATCTCAACTCGTTCCACTGTACCAATAGAGAGCAAATCGCCCGATCTGTCTGCTGGGTTGCAAATCAATGTAAAATTCCAAGTGTATGTTTTGCCTGCTGCCAAGGGAGGCACATTGCTGTTAGCAGGGATACTAATCCCGATCACCCCTGATACATTTTTAACGGTGAGAGTCTGTTGATAAATCTGCTGGCCCGTGGAATCTAGTAGGGTAAATTCGGCCGATTCGGCCTCTGTTTTAGGCAAGTAGTAAAAGAATGTTGGATAGTCCGAAACAGTGAGTCCGGTTTTATTGCTAGGGACTAATGCTGTGAAACTTAGCTGCTGCTGATTGCTCTGACAGCCGCCGCGGGTTGGTCTGGAATCTCGATTGGGCGGTCGATCGATATCCTGAGCAGGCTCAGCGAAGCGCGGCCCTCCTGGTTGACTCGAAGGCTTGCCCGTGCGCCCCCAGCCCGCGGGCAGATCCTGTCCCAGAGCTGCAAATTGGCAAACGTTAAATCCTCCCATCAACAATAGGGCATAAAATGCGATCGTTTTTAGCCTAAAATTAGTCATTTTTTCCATCGAAGTTTCCTGCTGTTTTAAACTTTTGTTATGTAGTTTTACTGTTGCGATATTTCTCCTCCCAAGACGCGGTAGACATTAACTTTGTGCTGCCTGCCTTTTAAGGGTAAAGCTCCCCAAGATTCTACTTCAAATTTTCCTTGAAGATGCACTAAAGTTTCTTCGGCAATCAAGATCCGGCAGGTATCTTCTTGCCGATCTTTTTCACAGCTTTCGAGCCGAGAAGCGATATTGACACTATCGCCGATTACTCCATATTCTAAACGGGTTTTGCCGCCCAGACTGCCCACCATGATCGGCCCGGTAAAAATTCCTACTCGCATTTTTGCCTGGGGTAAACCGCGAGCGAGCCAACTTTGATTCATGATTGGCAAGCGCGAACTTATCGCTAGAGCGCAAGACACTGCAAGCCTAGCATCTTCGGCAATTTCTTCGGCAGTTGTGCGGGGAATGGGTACGCCAAATACTGCCAGCATTCCATCTCCGGTAAATTTATTAATCACGCCTTGATATTGTTGGACTTCCTGGGCCATTGCTGATAAGTATTCGTTTAACCAAGGCATTACTACTTCTGGTGGCAGTTGTTCGGAAATCGTGCTAAAACCTTGCAAGTCAGTCATGATCATTGTAGCAGTCAGTCTGTGGCCCGGCAAGATACCCGATTGCAGGAGATGGACGCGCTCTTTCCACAAAGCATTGGCGATTTCCGGTGAAGTTTGCTGTCCTAACAGTTTCATTACCATTTCTTGCTGCTGCTTTGACTGTTGGTACTTGTATGTGACGATCGCTGCTGGGACGGTTAGAAATGCCAGAGTTGGCGCTATTAGTGATATCCACCCTTGTTGAGCGAACAGAAAAAATGTGAATCCCCACAATATTCCGCCCAGGGCGATCGCGCTAGCAACCAAACTGACCGTATTTTCTAACCGCCAAGCCAAACAGCCGCCCGCTGCTCCCCAAGCCGCGATCCAGAGGATTTCTTGCCATTCATCCCAAAACCAAAATAGCTTTTTGCCGTCTAAAACTGCGCTGAGAATTTGGCTTGTTGCGGTTGCGTGAATCAATACCCCTGGCATGAGATCGCGATCGCGAACAGTAGCGCTGTAAGGAGTAGAAAAAATATCTCTGACAGTTTTGGCTGCAACCCCGATGATTACTATTTTACCCTTGACCCATTTGGGGTCAAGTTGGCCCTGCAAAACTTGAGTTAGTGTCACGGTTTTTGCAACATTTTTAGGAGAGCGGTAATTGAGCATGATTTGGTAGCCTAGATCGTTAATTGTCTGATAACCTCCTGAGTTGGATTGCAAAACTGGAAAAATAGTTTTTCCGATATATATTTCTTGATTGTCTGTAAATTTTTCCTTGATATTTTTAGTCTGAAAATATTTAAAAGCTAGCCGCATGGCAAATGAGGTATTACTCGATTTTCCATCGGTAGTAAACATCATCTGTCGGCGAACTGTGCCATCTGGATCGAGGAATAAATCGTTAAATCCTATCCGTTTTTGTGGTATGTTGGGAGGTGGGTCAGCTCGCTCGTGTTCAGAGTCACCCATGAACATAATCGGGATGACTTTAGGGTTTTTGAATTGAGCAGCTAATTCTGCATTTCCCGGTTCGTAGGGGATATCGCGAATGATATCCACACCAATAGCGGTGGGCTCTAGACGCGCTATGGAGGCGATCGCACGAGCTAAAACGCGATCGGAGATTGGCCATCTCTTAAAAGCATGAATGTCTTGTTCTGTGATGGTGACTACCAGCAACCTCGGGTCAGCACCCGGATCGGGGCGCAACTGCACCATCAAGTCGAAAGCCTTTAATTCCAATGGCTGCAACCACCCTAAATGTCGCACTCCTAAGAGAGTTCCCGTCACTACCAGCCAGGTAACGGCGAGAGGTTGCAAGTCAGCGAAGGGGAAGGAATAAGTTAAGTTTTTCCAACTCCAACGCTTGGGCCCCAATTTATGATAAGAATTCTTAAAAAAATTGGGCATAATTCTTGTTTGAATCTTCCTTGATATCTGTGCGCTGGCTGTTGTAGTGCTGTAGCCGATCGCTTTCGGTTATACTAGAATCGCGATCGGGGACAGCACTCAAATAAAAATAAAAACGCTTTGTAGACTGCCTATAGATACTCCTACCTGCTAAATCTTAGCTTGTAACTAATCCCGATGGCGAAACCATATTTTTAATTTTCCTGTGCGGTTTTGGCGATCGCACTTAACTGCAATCCCTGGGGATAACTGTTTTCTTCTTTGCTGCGCTTGATGTCAGCTTCCGAAATCTTGGGTTTGAGATATTTTGCCAAAACTTTCACCACGTCGCCCCGATCGATCGTCCCTGCGACTGAACCAATGGGCGAGAGGACGATGATTCGCGGGAGTTGGCGGGCTTCCATGCTGTTAATCACGTCTGCGATGGACGCTTTTTCGGAGACTGTGGGGGTTTTTTCCAGGGGTTGCAAAATGTTGTGCAAAGTCTGAATTTGCCACTGACTGCGCTCTGTGCAGCGGATATCGTCGATCGACACTAAGCCCAAATCCCGCCCGTTAGAGGAAGCAATGTAAAATGGAAACGGATTGACTTCTAGTAAATAGCGATCGGCAAATTCTCGCAGAGTCAAATCTGCATCTACAACTCGAAACTCGCGGCCCATCGCCTCGGCGGCTTTAGTTTTGAGCAGAGCTTCTTGCAAGGAAGTAAAGCGGCTGTAAGCTAGCGCATTACGAATCCCAAAGCCGCCGATCAGTGCAATCCACAAACCGCCGTACTGGCGCGCTAACAAGCATACACTTAGACCGAAAGCAACGGCCAGCCAACCCAAAACTTGTCCGATTTGGGCCGCCCAGCGCACGCCGGTAAATCGAGAGCCGGTGATTTTCCAAATTGCTGCTTTTAAAACTTGTCCTCCGTCCAAAGGCAGGCCGGGAATTAAGTTAAATAATCCCAAAACGAGATTGATTAGTGCTACCCTTTCGGCGATCATTGCTAGCAAACTTGTCTGGGGTAAAACTTGAGAACCCAAACCGAGAATTAAAAATATCGCGAAGCTGACGAGAGGGCCGGCAATGGCTACTTGAAAAGCTTGACCGGGAGTTTTTGATTCCGAGTCGATCGATGCCACTCCCCCAAATAAGAATAGAGTAATAGAATTAACTTTAATGCCTTGCGACATTGCCGCCAAGCTGTGTCCGAGTTCGTGCAACAGCACGGAAGCAAACAGCAGCAGAGCTATCGCCAACCCGGCACTCCAGGAGAGTACAGGCCCCAACAAGCGGTAACTGCTGGCGTATTCGCGGGTTGCGAGGGCTAAAATTATCAACCACGAATAATCTATCAGTAGC
>JAYUGZ010000402.1:0-1739 GCA_043767465.1 Cyanobacteriota bacterium | reverse complement strand
CTGTGATATTTTCAGTAATATAAACTAATTCGGATGAACTGATAAACTTCAAGAAAAATAACTGCCGATCTTCCAAAGAAAGATACTTGTTAAACTTTTTACGATTCAAAACTTGCTCTAATTCATTTAAAGTCGCTTCAGAATATAAAATTATCCCTTGTTTTTCTGCCAACTCGATCGCCCGAAATGGGACTGAGGTCTTAAACAGTAAAGCACTGATTAAAACATTCGTGTCTACCACAAATCTATTCGTCATTATTATCTGCTAAAAGCTCTTGTAAAATTTCTGGCGTCAAGCCTCGCTGCGTGGCCCTGTCAGAAATTTCTGCCATGACCTGGGTTAAAGTTTTGTTGTGTAAATTTTGTCTAAAAAACAATTGAATAATCGAACTTAACTCTTGCTGAGTCTTAAGACTAGCTTCTTCAAACGCTGTCTTAATATTGTCATCAACTTGAATCGTAATTATTGCCATAGACCTTAAAAATAGTTGACAGTTGACAGTGAGATTTTTAGGATGGGGATTTACACCCCACCCTAAAAATATTTTGTTTTAGCGTTTGACCAACTTCTTAGACACCTTCCGCAAGCGAATTGATTTCGGTGTTACTTCCACCAATTCATCCTGGCCGATGTACTCCAAAGCGCGTTCCAAACTCATATCGACTGGTGCTTGCAATTGCGCCAATTCTTCGCCGCCAGATGCGCGGTGGTTTGTCAACTGCTTCGACTTGCAAATATTCAGCTCCATGTCTTCGTCTCGGTTGTTTTCTCCGATAATCATCCCTCTGTAAACCTTGGTTCCGGGGGTAATGAAAAATACGCCGCGGTCTTCAGCATTTTTCAGTGAATAAGTAGTTGCAGTTCCTTCTTCAAAGGAAATCAATACTCCGTTCCGACGGGCGATAATTTCTCCACCGAGGGGGCGATAGTCGAGGAAGCTGTGGTTCATAATTCCAGCGCCACGAGTCAAGCGCATAAACTCGCCTCGGAATCCAATCAAACCGCGTGCGGGGACTGAAAATTCGATTTGGGTGCGGCCGGTACTGCTGACGTGCATATCTTGCATTTCTGCTTTGCGCTGACCGAGGCGTTCGATGCAGCCGCCGACGGCTTCTTCGGGTACGTCTAACACCAAACATTCAAAGGGTTCGCAGGGACGACCACCGACTTCGCGGAAGATTACTTGCGGTTGAGATACTTGGAATTCGTATCCTTCGCGACGCATATTTTCGATCAGAATTCCGAGGTGAAGTTCGCCACGGCCGGATACGAGGAATTTGTCGGGAGATTCGGTTTCTTCGACGCGCAGGGCGACGTTGGTTTGGAGTTCTCGCATCAGCCGATCGCGAATTTGACGCGATGTTACCAAAGTACCTTCTTGACCGCAGAACGGCGAATCGTTCACAGAGAAAGTCATCTGCAAAGTTGGTTCGTCTACTTTAATTAAAGGTAGCGCTTGCGGGTCGTTGGGACAGGTAATTGTCTCGCCAATATAGGCATCAGCAAAACCGGCAACGGCGACCAGATTACCAGCAGTAGATTCTGCGATATCAATCCGCTTCAGGCCTTCAAAGCCCATCAATTTACTAATTTTTGATTTGACAAGCGCGCCACTTTCGGTGATCAAAACTGCTTGTTGACCGACTCTGATTGTGCCGTTGTGGATGCGGCCGATGACGATACGACCGACGTATTCTGAGTAATCTAGGGTGGTTACTTGCAGTTGTAGTGGCTTGTT
>JAYUGZ010000401.1:0-1744 GCA_043767465.1 Cyanobacteriota bacterium | reverse complement strand
TATGCCCTATGCCCTATGCCCTATGCCCTATGCCCTATGCCTATGCCCTATGCCCTATGCCCTATGCCCTATGCCCCGTTCGCGTACCTCATCTTTCTGAGAAAGGCTATATCAATCAAACATTTAGGCAATCTTGTCTATTGCTGAAATGACGTATTTTGGTTGAGAAATCAGGTTTTGCTGTTGCAGCCCGATCGCCCGCACCGACAAACCCAAAAATTGGATCGTCTCAAATATAAAATATAAAATATAAAATCGACTCAGCAGCTTGCACCGAAAAACCCAACAATTCGACCATCAAAAATAAAAAATAACACCTAAAAAATCCCCATGGCTCACACCGAAAAACTAAAAAATTGGATAATCTAACCTCTAAAATCAAAAATCGACTGAGCCGATTGCCCCGGAAATGTAAAAGCTATATGTAGTAGTAGCTTAGAGGCTCTTCAGGCGAGGCAAAATTCCCAAAATATGCTAAAAACTATCAAAAAATGGCTCGATCGAGAACGCGGAGTATTGATTACTGCCAGTAGCGTTGCTAGTACGGTGATTTTACTGCGCTGGTTGGGATTTTTGCAGGTGTGGGAGTGGGCTGCTTTCGACCACTTTGTGCGCTGGCGGCCCGCCGAACCAATTGATTCGCGCATCGCCATTGTCGAAATTAACGAAGCTGACTTGCAAAAATACGGCTACCCAATTTCCGATGCTGTATTGGCCCAATTGCTGCAAAAATTGCACGCTGGCAAGCCGCGGGCGATCGGCCTCGACGTTTACCGAGATTTGCCAACTCAACCTGGTAATGCCGAATTGCTCAAAACTTTTAAAACTATTCCCAACATCATCGGCATTGAGTTGATGCCAGACGAAACCAGGATCGGAGTTCGCCCGCCTCCGGTACTTGACAAGCTCTCGCGCATCGGTTTCAACAACGTTGTCATCGATGCTGACGGCAAAGTGCGCCGAGCTTTGCTCTACTCTTGGCCAGGAGACGGCAAAACTCATGAAAGTTTCGCGCTCAGACTGGCTTTGCGTTACCTGGAGCGCGAAGGGATTTCCCCTGAACCTGCAAAAGTCAATCCTAAATACTTGCAGCTAGGCAAGGGGGTGTTTCGACCTTTTGAACCGAATGATGGTGCTTACGTGCGATCGGACAGCCGCGGCTATCAAATTCTCGCCAACCCGCGTGGCCCGATCGGCAGTTTTCGCACCGCATCGATGAGCGACGTGCTTTCTGGCAAAGTACCACCGGATTTTGTGCGATCGCGCGCTGTGTTGATCGGCTCCAATGCCGCCAGCCTCAGAGACTTTTACCAAAATTCTTACAGCTCCGGTTTGTTTGCTCCTCCCCAGCCAATAGCCGGAGTCGAGCTTCAGGCTCATTTCTTGAGCCAAATTTTGAGTGCGGCCCTCGACGGGCGGGGGGGTATCAAAGTTTGGCATGAGGCTGCGGAGTTGCTGTGGATTTTACTGTGGTCGTGGGCGGGAGCCAATGTGAGCTGGAAGTTGCGATCGCTCGGGCGATCGGCTTGCTGTTTGTCAAATATCTGTATCGGTCTGAGTGCCAGTTTATACTTAGCCTGTTTAGCTGGTTGGTGGCTGCCGTTAATTCCTGCCATCCTCAGTATTTTGGGCTCGGGCGCCGCAGTTGTGGTTTATCTGGCTCACTTGCAAGAAGAACTAAAACGGTCTAAAGAATTTTTACAATCGCTAATCGATACAATTCCCGACCCGATTTTTGTCAAAG
>JAYUGZ010000400.1:0-4485 GCA_043767465.1 Cyanobacteriota bacterium | reverse complement strand
AGCGCTAGTAAACGGGGAACCCCAACTACTGACGCTCTCCCAATTCCTGAATGTCTTCCTAGACTTCCGCATTGAGACAATTACTCGCCGGACTCAATTTGAACTCCGCAAAGCAGAAGAACGCGACCATCTTCTGCAAGGTTTATTAATTGCCCTAGATAACTTAGATGCAATTATTCACCTAATTCGTGCCGCTGCCGACTCCGCCGCAGCCAAACAGGAACTGATCGATAATTACGGTCTTTCTGAACAGCAATCTGACGCAATTTTGCAAATGCAGCTCCGGCGCTTGACGGCATTGGAAGCACAAAAGATTCAGCAAGAACACGAAGAACTGCGAACAAAAATCGCCGATTTGGAAGATATCTTAGCGCGTCGGGAACGCATCTTAGAAATCGCCGAAGTCGAAGCAGTCGAAATCAAAACCAAAATCGCTACTCCCAGGCGCAGTGTCATTGAACACGCCGAAGGAGAAATCGATGAAAGAGATTTAATTGCCAACGAACAAGCAATTATTCTGATCACAGAGCAAGGCTACATCAAGCGGATGCCGGTCAGCACCTTTGAGGCCCAAAGTCGCGCTACTCGCGGCAAAGCAGGCGCGAAAATGAAGGAAGATGACGGAGTAGAACATTTCCTTTCCTGCTGCGATCACGACAGCGTTTTGTTCTTCAGCGACAGGGGCGTAGTTTACTCTGTCAAAGCTTATCAAATTCCCGTTTGTTCGCGGACTGCCCGCGGCACTCCCGTAGTACAATTGCTGCCGATTCCCATAGAAGAAAAAATCACTTCTATGGTGTCAGTGACAGAATTTACTAGCGAAGAATATTTGGTGATGCTGACTCGTGGTGGCTATATCAAGAAAACTGCACTTTCAGCCTTTGCTAACATTCGCACTAATGGGTTAATCGCGATTTCTCTAGAAGAAGGCGACCAATTGCGCTGGGTGCGGAGAGCAAAAGTTGGTGATAGCATTATCATCGGTACGCGCCAAGGTATGGCGATTCATTTCCGCACCAATCACGAACAGTTGCGTCCGGTTGGTCGCGCGACTCGGGGTGTAAAATCAATGAAATTGCGATCGGGCGATGAGTTGATCAGCATGGACATCTTACCAAGTTCAATTGTTGCCGAAATTGCTGAGACAGAAGATCCAGAATTGGAAGGAACAGATATTGCTCTGTTAGAAACCGAAGATTCGGAATTTGAAGGAGCAGAAATTGCTGAATTGGAATCTGAAGATGTAGAATTGGAAGACGAAGAATTAGATGTGCAAGCTGAGGAAATTGAAGGCGAAGATGCCGAAGAAATTCCGGCATTTAGCAGCGAAGTTCCTTCGGTGTTGGTAATCACCACCAACGGCTACGGTAAGCGCGTTCCAGTGTCTCAATTCCGCCTGCAAAGACGTGCAGGTAAGGGATTGACTGCTATTAAATTCAAGTCTAAAAAAGGTAAGGATCAGCTAGCTGCGCTGCGAATTGTCAACGAAGATGACGAATTGATGATTATTACCAACCGAGGTATTATTATCCGTCAGGCTGTGAGTGCAATTTCCACGCAATCGCGCACTGCAACGGGCGTGCGGGTGCAGCGATTGGATGAGGATGATTCAATTGTAGCTGTGGCTTTGGTGCCGGCTTCGGGTGAAGAGTCGATCGAAGAAGCGGCATCTGAGGAAGCGACAGAGGAGTCATAGGTTAATAGTTTGTAGGGTGCGCTGCGGTGCACCATTGGTGTCAACTTAAGGTCTTATGTAGTAACAGTCTACTGTCTGACGATTGGGGCTATATCCCCCCTAGCCCCCCTTAAAAAAGGGGGGACAGGAGTATTCTCAAAGTCCCCCTTCTTAAGGGGGATTTAGGGGGATCGAGACTACGCTAAAAGCAAAATTTTCAAGTATTCTAGACTTCAGTTGACAACAATGAAGTCTTTCCTCAAAAGTAAAAGATTTTTTTCGCTGAGGTAATTATGAGTCAAGTCCAAGCCAAACTGCTAACTGATACCTGGGTGACGGCGACTTGGGATGAATATATAGAAATCATTAAACAGCCGGAGTACGATCGCGCAAAATGCTACTACTATAACGGACAGTTGAGGATTGAAATGGCAGCAGTCGGGCCAGATCATGCTGATGATAACGGAATTATCGTCATCTTAATCAATTTATTTGGCATTGCCAAAGGTATCAAAATGAGACTGCTGGTCAATTGTAGCTATGCCAAAACTGGTGTCAGAGGCGCTCAACCTGATGCTTGTTACTACATCGGAGAGAGGGTGCAAACAGCGCCTCGCGGTAGTTCTGTAGTGAATTTGGATAGCGCAGCGGCCCCAGATTTGGCGATCGAAATTGCCGACAGTTCTCTCGTTGACGATTTGGGTACAAAAAGAATGATTTATGAAGAATTAGGAGTGTCTGAATATTGGGTAGTAGACGTACAGAAAGCCCAAGTTATTGCTTTTAAAATTATTGCTAACCTGGGAAGCGAACGTCTGACGGAATCTCAAGTTTTGCCTGGGCTAAAAGTTGCTTTGTTAGAGGAAGGTTTGCGCCGCAGTCGCCAGACGGACAATACAGAAGTAGGTAACTGGTTTTTAGAGGAAGTTCGTAGTTTGTAGGGTGTGCACCGGGCACCGGCTGAATTTGAAGCTAGAAACCCGGTTTCTACGAGTTTTGTGTTTAGTAACGAGAAATCACGCAAGAAACCGGGTTTCTGATGTCTGCGTGTATCCGGCGCTGGAATCATTGACAATTGACACGATAATTGCTATAGCATAATATAAACGTAAAGTTAATAGCAAAAGTCTGTAAAAATGCCTTATTTAACAGCAGCAAACGACATCAAAGCACTCATCGCTAAATTTTCCCAAGCTAAAATCCTGTGGGTTGACACAGAAATAGCAGACTATAAATCCAACCCCAGATTATCTCTAATTCAAGTGTTAGCTGACTCCACCGATGCGACAGGAGATGCCACTTTTATACTAGATGTTTTAGATCAACCTGAATTGGCAAAAGATTTTATCAACCAAATCATGGTCAATCCAAATATTGAAAAAGTCTTCCACAGCGCCAGCTATGACATCAGATTTTTGGGTAATGACGACGCCAAAAATGTCACTTGTACATTAAAAATGGCGAGAAAAATTCCTGCTTATATTCTGCCATTACCTAATCGACAACTCAAAACATTAATCGAAATACTTTGCGGCATTGCTTACGTAGATAAAACAGAACAAAGCGGCGATTGGGCAAAACGTCCCCTGACCCAGAAGCAGCTAGAATATGCCAAGATGGACGCGATTTATTTAGCTAGAGTGCATCAGCGCCTGCTAGAAATCCTTGCCCAATCTTACCCCGAACCCGCAACGGAAAACTTGATAGCATTGGGGGAAAAATATCAGGAAATAGAATCTCAGTGGAAGCCGCTTGATTCAGAAATTGCTGAAGTGAAAGAACGATTTAAAGCAGGGATGATGGCGCAAAAGCTCAAAGATAGTTCTTGTTTTCAGCTTTCCAGTTCGATAACGATGAAAGTTGATTTTATGACGCTGGCGAGACTGACGCAAACTCAGGGAATTGAGTTGAATTTTCCGGTGACGCTGACAAAAGAAATTCAAAAACAGTTAGGGAAATTCATCACTCATCCATCTTTGCAAGTTGAGGATATTGCTAGTTGGCGGTTGAATTCCAATGTACAGCAGCGGCGCCAATCAACGACTAAGAAAAGTGCGTCGCAACCGGAGAGTGAGGATTTAACAATATTGGGGAAAAGGTATCAAGAAATTTTGCCTGAATGGAAGTTGCTTGATTCAGAAGTTGAGCATCTGAAAGAGCGGATTAAAAAAGCAATGTTGGTGCAAAATAAGGGCAATACTCCTCATTTTAAGTTATCGAGTTCCTCAATTTTGAAGGTAGATTTTGCTAGCTTGGCTAAACTTGCGCTATCTGCGGGAGTTGAGTTGGATTTTATGGTGACGCTGACTCAATATATCCAAAAGCAGTTGGGGGATGCGATTAACACAATTGATGTGCAGATTGAGTATATTACCAGTTGGCGGATGACGGCTAAGACTGTGGAAGATGAAGATGAGGAAATCCCGTTTTAACTACTAAAATATCACCTTTCCGCTCATTTTTCTGTGCTCTCTGGGCGGAAAGTGGAGTTCCGGGTAAAAGAGGACAGAATGTAAAGTGTTGCAACAATGTCTGATTAGGGTGAGTTGGCACTGCGCTTTGCCACAAGTTAGGATATCCTGAAAGTAACTGAACTAAGCAAAGCTGATGAAAGTTAAAGTAACAGAACAAGGTGTAGTCATTCCCAAGGATTTTCTCAAGGGAGTTGAAGAGGTAGAAATTCGCCAGGAAAATAATATTATTTTTGTGAGCGTAACTAATCAGACATATCCAATTTTTGAGATAGGATGAACCCGGTAAACTGCGGGGTAGCGTGCTTTAGTGCTGAAGTGTTAAGAGATGTTGAAGAG
>JAYUGZ010000399.1:0-4489 GCA_043767465.1 Cyanobacteriota bacterium | reverse complement strand
TTTGGTTGCTCCTTCCATCAACGGCTAAATTTTAGTCTGAGATTGACAAAAAGCGCTCCTAGAAATAGGGGCGCTTTTTGTTTGGGAAAATATATTTTTATAGCCTTTATTCTGATATATAGTCCGGTAAAATAACCCTTATAACTTTTGTATTAAGGACTTCAGTTATCATCAAATTTTGAGGAATGAAGTTTTTACTACAAATCTAAACGACTAATAACTAATAACTAATAACTAATAACTAATAACTAATCAGTGATGACTATCGAGTTTGATAATTCCGAGGTAACGGTCAACGAGATTAGCGGTAAGGATTCAATGCACAAATGGCTTTCGGTGGTGGGAATTGGCGAAGACGGATTATCTGGATTAAGTGCGATCGCCCGATCGCTATTCGATCGCGCTAAAATCATTGTCGGTGGCGCGCGGCATCTCGCAATGCTACCAACCGACGACACCCGCGAACAATTGGTTTGGGCTTCACCACTACAAACCACAGTTGACAGCATCATCAGCCGTCGCGGCGAGTCTGTTTGCGTACTCGCAAGCGGCGATCCCATGTGTCACGGGATTGGTGTCACGCTGTCGCGCCGAATTCCGATCGCCGAAATGACTGTGATTCCCGCAGCATCGGCTTTTAGTCTGGCTTGCGCGCGTTTGGGTTGGGCGTTGGCGGATGTTGAGACTTTCAGTTTAACCAATCGCCCGATCGCATCCATCGCCCTTAGTTTCTCTCCCGGTGCACGCTTGCTAGTCTTGAGTGCCGATCGACATACGCCCGCTCTTGTAGCCCAAATGTTGACACAGCGAGGGTTTGGCAGCAGTTTGATGACTGTGTTCGAGCGGATGTCGGGGGATGCGGAACGGCGGATTGAGGGGCTTGCAGCAGCCTGGAATATGCCGGATTTGGATGATTTGAATGCGATCGCGATCGAAGTTGCAGCCGATCGCGAAACTCTGCTGATTTCCCGCACCTCCGGCTTACCGGATGCAGCCTATCGTCACGACGGACAGTTGACGAAACGGGAGATTCGAGCCGTTACGCTGTCTGCGTTAGCGCCGATTCCGGGGGAGTTGCTGTGGGATGTGGGTGCGGGCTGTGGCTCGATCGCGATTGAGTGGATGCGGAGTCATCGGGGTTGTCGGGCGATCGCGATCGAGCGTCATCCAACTAGACTGGAATACATTGCCGAAAATGCCTCTAATTTGGGTGTTCCTGAACTCAAAATCGTGGCGGGAGACGCGCCGGATGCTTTGGCAAATTTGCCTCAACCAGATGCTATTTTCATCGGTGGTGGTGTCACCGCAGAAGCTTTGCTGGAAACTTGTTGGGATGCTTTAGGTGAAGGTGGGCGTTTGGTGGTGAATGCGGTGACGATTGAAAGCGAACTTACGGTGCTGCAATGGCATTCTTTGCACGGTGGCGAACTAATTAGAATTGGAATTCAGCGCACGGGGGCGATCGGTTCTTTTCAGGGTTGGAAACCCCTGGCACCGGTGACTCAGTGGGCGGTTGTTAAGGGGTAATATCAATTCTGATTTGGATCGGAATTATTTAACCACAGAGTACGCAGAGAACACAGAGTCAGAGTTGAGAGTGATGAATTCAGGAGGATGAAGAGTGGATTTGATCTAAAAGGCGATCGATCTTTTGCCTAGAAAGCTATAATCACTAATATCCTCTGAAATGAGAGTGAGAATGCCAGACGAATCATCTGTATATCCTTGTTTAGATCGACTGTTTGAAGACTATTCCAACACTGAAGTTATCGAATTACAGCAATATCTTGCTGAGTGGGATAAAGGAACCTATGGGAGTGTGGCGCAAAGTGTGTTAGACCATTCACAACGAAAAGGATTCGATCCACTCAAATATCTGCGTAAAGCACACAATTTCAACACCAGAGGTGCTGTGAGAGTTCCTCGCACGGGATATCGGCAGGATGGAGCCGCTGTTTATCGAAAGGGAAATGAGTTTTTAATTGTGCGATCTGACCAGTATGGTGTTGAGAAAATAGTGACTTATGGCATTAATGAGGAATAGAACTATGGCACAAGTTCAAAACAAGTTAGCGATTCAGCAGGATATGATTGTGCAGCTTTTGGCACATTTGAATGTTGAGTATCAAAAGACTAAATCAGAGCGCAAAGAGATAGCTCATAACTATCTTGGTACTGAGGAAGAGTTATCGTTTTTGGAAGAGCTTGAGTTACTGACAGTTAGCATTCGCGGTTATGCTAGTCAGATTGAGAATAACGCAGGAGTTGAGCATCGTGAAGAAGCGATCGCTTCTTTACATCAGCTTAGGGTATTCGATCGTTCTGCGATTAGTTATTTTTACGCTGAAACGCGATCGGGCTATCTTCAAATGCGCTCTTATATCCGAATGCTAGATTATTTGCGGTTGCTGGTTTTGGAGTATTTGCAGATGGAATAGAGATCCAGATAAGTTAGTTTGTCAGACACCGTGGCCACCTCGACGATCGGCAATTTCTTGCTCTAACTCCACTTCATTGAGGAGTTTCATACCGTTGGCGATCGCCCGTTGGCGAAGTTTCCACAGGGTTTGACCGAGTTGTGTTTTGGGGGTAAATTCAGGTGAAGATTTGAGCGCTAGAGTTTGGGTAAACTGAAGGACTTTTGCGCGATCGGCGGGGGCAAGTTCGCGCCAGTATTGTAGGAGGATTTCTTCGGGAGGCATGGAATTTTTTTGGGCGTAACTCTATAATTTATTTTAATCTTTTACAATCGATCGGGTCAATGCCATTGGCGATAAAAATCTAGTTTATTCCCAGAGTCTTTGAACAGCATAAGCATCAAACATTTCCTCGTGGCTGATTAAATAAATAGGCATCTTCTGTCCACTACGTTAAGATGAAGGCAGGTTTACATTGTCTTATGAGGTCGTTATGACCAGTTCGCTATCTTCTACAAGCATTTCTCGCTATGTCACCCGCAATCCTGAAGTTTTGCAGGGGGAACCGATTATTGCAGACACTCAAGTTACTGTACGGGATATTGTGGTGTTTTGGAAATCGGGAATAAAGCCTGAAGAAATCCCACAGAAGTTACTTCAACTCGTGACGGCTGCTCAAGTTTTTGATGCGATTAGTTTTTATCTGGATAATCAACTAGAAATTGACGATCGGATTGCTTGGTATGAGGCGCGTCCGATGTTGAATGTTTCACCTCTTTTGAGATGTAATCCGTTGCTGAATGAAGTCACGAAATATGTTGAAGTATATCGCCACGATCGAAATGCAGATATCGATTTTCCTGAGTCTGATACTTTATGACTCAATATATTCTCGATACCGACCATATCACACTGCTGCAACACTCTAATCCACTCATATTACAACGTTTTGAAACTCTCCATACCAGCGATGTTGCTATTACTGTCATCAATGTTGAGGAATTGATTCAGGGCTGGTTCAATGCAATTCGTCAAGCTTCACAACCCGGACAGAAGCAACGCTTAACTTGGGCTTATGTGGGTTTGAGATCGACTGTTAAATTTCTCAACGATTTTCTCGTTCTGGATTTTACCGAGTCAGCTTACGAGCAATATTTGGCGCTGCGCCGTCAGGGAATACGAATTGGGACACAAGATTTGCGAATTGCGTCCATTGCGTTGGTTAATAACTCAATTTTAGTGACGCGAAATCGACAAGATTTTGCACAAGTCCCAGGACTGGTTTTGGAAGATTGGACATAACAATTGCCAAGCCAAGCTTATCCGGCATTTCCAACTTCTGCAAGGTGCCAGAAAGTCACGCCACCTTCATCGTGACTGAGCAAAATCCCCAAATCTTCTAGGCTTTCTAAACACTCCAAAATGACTTTTTGTTTGCGATTTGCTCCTTTGAAATGGGCGGTGACTTGGGTAGCAGTCGATTCGCCGCTTTGGGTGCGGAACAAGTCGCGGATGGCGAAAAGTTGCTCTTTGAGGGTTTTGGGGAAAGGTTGTTGTTCGGTGGGAATAATGGCGATTTCGGTTTCGGTTATGATACCTGCAAGGGATGGTTGGACGTAGGTTTCGCCGGGGGCTTGGTAGTCGGGACGCAGCCAGCGAATGTTTCCGTTGCGTTCTTCCTCGGCGCGTTGGGCGTTGAGGGTGACGAGGTTTTCCAGGATTTGGTCGTCGGTGAGGGTTGGTTCCCAATCATAGGCGGCAAAGACGGCGCTATCTAGTTCGTCGTGGATTTGTTGGAGGGTGGAGACTAGGGCTTTTTGGTTGAAGGCTTTGTCTTTGTCGTCGAGGGGTTGGCCTTGGCGGAGTTGTTCGAGGAGGTTGTACATCGCGGTGATGGTGACTTCGGGGTGAGTGGCTTGGACTCGTTTGCGGTGGCTGTCGAGGCGTTCTCCGAGTTCGCGGATGGTTTGTTTTTGGGTAGTGCCCTGAAGGAAAGGATCGAGTAAGTTACTATTAGAGAGAAGTGTTTACCATAGTGTGATATGACAATAGAGATTCCCCATTGTCCTAAT
>JAYUGZ010000398.1:0-11246 GCA_043767465.1 Cyanobacteriota bacterium | reverse complement strand
AAAATTTTCGATCTTGTCAACCATTTGAACATGGGCAAGGAGTTTATTATTGCTCAGACTGAGCGAGATGAATTAGCTCAATTGAATTTAATTGCTGGACGTAGAGCTAAAAGTTCAATAGCTTATGGTGCTGCGCAAAGATATTTAACTACGGGACTAGAATTTTTAGCAGCAGATAGTTGGCAGCATCAGTACAGCCTATCATTGGCTTTGTACTCGGAAGCAGCAGAGACGGCTTATCTCAATGGTGAGTTTGAGCAGATGGATAAATTCGCTAATATTGTTCTGCAACAAGCGACTTCGATGCTGGACAAAGTGAAGGTCTACGATGCAAAAATTCAAGCGTATGCCTCCCAGGGGAACCTCACAGAAGATGTTAATACTGGGCTGCAAGTGCTAAAGCAGTTGGGAATAATTTTACCCGAATCGCCCAACCAGTCGGATCTTCAAAAAGGACTAGAAGAAACTGCTTTGCTCTGTGCCGAACACGAAATAGAAGCGTTAATTAACCTGTCTGAAATGACTGAACCAGAACCGTTGGCAGCCATGTATATTATATCAAGTATTGCTCCGGCTGCTTATGTGGCTGCACCAACAGTGCTATTACTAATTACGTGCAAAATGGTTAATTTATCACTCAAATATGGGAATGCCACCTGGTCGTCATTTGGTTATTCTATTTACGGATTAATTCTGTGTGGAGTAGTCCAAGACATAGAAACGGGTTATCGATTTGGTTGCTTAGCTGCAAATTTGGCTGAGCAGTTCAATGTTCAGAAAGTCAAGGCTAAGGTATTCAACGTCTGGGGTTCTCTGATCGTACACTGGAAAAAACATCTCAGAGAAGCACTACCAATTTTGATTGAGGGATATCAAAGCGCAGTGGAAAGTGGAGACTTTGAAATGGCTGCTCATTGTGCATTTCATATATGCGATGTATCATGTTTTTTGGGTCAAGAGCTTGCGGAGGTAGAACAAAAGATATCAACATACAGTAAGGCTATTAGTAAAATTAGGCAAGAAGTTTTATTGAAGTGGATCGCATTAGTTCGGCAAGTAGTCCTGAATTTGTTAGGGAATAATGAAAATCCCACTTGTTTAATTGGTGAGGTCTACAATGAACAGGAAGCATTAACAAATGCTATTGTCACAAATGATGGATGTCAAATCCATCAATTATACCTCTACAAACTAATTTTAAGTTACCTATTCTCTCAGCCTTATGAAGCCATTAAAAATGCTGTTTTAGCCGAAAAATATCTAGGCAGCGTGACAGCACTGATTTGTGTACCTCTCTTCCATTTTTATGATTCTCTGGCACATTTAGCTGTATTTGCTGAGGCTTCAAGTTCCGAACAAGAGGTTATACTAAATCGGGTCAAAAACAACCAAGAAAAAATCCAAAAGTGGGCGCATCATGCTCCGATGAATCATTTACATAAATTCTATCTAGTAGAAGCCCAACGGCATCAGGTACTAGGAGAAAGACTGGAGGCAGTGGAAATGTACGATCGCGCAATTACACTCGCCAAAGAAAATGAGTACATCAACGAAGAAGCCCTAGCCCATGAACTCGCCGCTAAATTCTACCTAAGCTGGGGTAAAAAAAAAATTGCCCAAGTCTATTTAACTGATGCTTACTATGCTTACGCACGCTGGGGCGCCAAGGCAAAAGTTGAGGATTTAGAAAAACGCTACCCGCAATTACTCGCCCCGATTCTCAACCCAAAAACCAGCTTCCAGACAGGCGGAACACTTTCCCCGATGACTGATGTCACTCTGTCAATGACTACCAGTTGGGAAAGCTCGGGATTTCTCGACTTAGCAACAGTTATTAAAGCATCTCAAGCTCTTTCTGGGGAAATTCAGCTTGACAAACTGCTCTCAACTTTGATGCAAACGGCAATTGAAAATGCTGGAGCTTCCAAAGGTGCTCTGATTTTGCATAAAGGAGGTAACTTAGTAGTTGAAGCTCTGGGAACTAGCGACTCTTCAGAAACAATATTCCTGCAATCCATTGCCCTCGAAACCAGCGTCAGAGTTCCCATAAATCTGATTAACTATGTAGCCAGAACAAAAGAAGTTTTGCTCTACAATAATGTACCAAAAGAAAGCCAAAATATCCACGATCATTATATCATTAAACACCAGCCAAAGTCAGTTTTGTGCCTACCTATCCAACATCAAGGCAAAATTATTGCCATTCTGTACCTCGAAAATAGTTTGACAACAAACGTCTTTACTCCTGACAGATTAGCAGTCTTACAAATCTTATCATCTCAAGCAGCCATCTCCATAGAAAATGCCCAACTCTACGCCAACTTAGAAACCAAAGTCGAAGAACGCACTCAAGAACTATCACAAGCTTTAAGCTATCTCGAAGCTACCCAAGCAGAACTAATTCAATCAGAAAAAATGGCAGCTTTAGGACAACTTGTGGCTGGAGTTGCTCACGAAGTTAACACTCCTCTGGGCGCAATTCGATCCTCTGCGGGCAATGTTTCTAAGTTTTTGAATCAAACTCTAGAACAATTACCGGCACTGTTTCAATCTCTCTCCCCAGAAGAAGCAGATAATTTCTTGAGTTTACTCCAGCGTTCCCTCCAACAAGAAACAAGCTTATCAACCAAAGAAGAACGCAAATTTAAGAGAGCTTTGAGGAGCCAACTGCAAGAATTAGGCATCGCCGATCCTGATACCGCAGCCGATCGCCTAGTGATGATGGGAGTGTATCAAGAAATTGACAACTTTGTGCCGCTGCTGCAAAAACCCGAGAGCTTGCAAGTCCTGGAAATGGCCTACAAACTTTCTGAATTAAAAAGAGGCCTCGCTACGATCGACACAGCCACAGACAGAGCGTCAAAAGTCGTGTTTGCCTTAAAAACCTATGCCCGTTACGAACAGTCGGGGGAAAAGACAGCAGCCAGTATTACAGAAGGCATTGAAACAATCTTAACCCTGTATCAAAACCAACTCAAACAGGGAGTTGAAGTGGTGAGAAACTATGCCGAAATCCCGCCGATACTGTGCTATCCAGACGAACTAAATCAAGTGTGGACAAATCTGGTTCACAATGCTTTGCAAGCAATGGATTACCGAGGCACTCTCACAATTGATTTGACCCAACAAGACGGGCAGGCTAAGATTAGTGTTACCGATAGCGGTAAGGGGATACCAGAAGAGATTAAAGGGAAAATATTTGAGCCGTTTTTTACTACTAAGCCGGCAGGAGAAGGCAGCGGATTGGGGCTAGATATTGTGAAGAAGATTGTGGAGAAACATCAGGGGAAAATTGAAGTAGAATCGATTCCTGGTCAAACTACATTTAATGTTTTTCTGCCAATTTGCCGGGACTGAGCTGGTCAGAGCGTCGCATCGTAGAGTTATTATAGCGGGAGGGGTCATCGCGAGCGGGACAGCACTACACTCCGAAAATTCTTATTCCAGCAAGCCCAAACGATATTACTTCATAATTTACTGAATAAGCCCGATTCAGCCGGAAACTAGCGATCGAGCCGGAATACTTGCATTATGTGGATTATACTTAGCTAAGGCTCTGCGTAAACCCTTGTTCAATCAAAGTTGTGCGAGGGTCGATCGACCTAACTTGCTTGATCTGAAAATGCGATCGGGTATACTCATACACTTTACTACTAATGATAATTAAAAAGGAGAAATAATAAGTGGCTAAAGCAGTTATTTTGTGTGTTGATGACGAAAGAATGGTGTTGGACAGTCTCAGAACGCAGCTCTCATCATCATTTGGCAATAATTATATCTATGAAGCAGCCGAGGATGGTAATGAAGCTTTAGATTTAATTCAAGAATTAAATGAAGACGATGTGAGTATTGTTGTGATTATCTCTGACTGGTTAATGCCCGGTATGAAGGGAGACGAGTTACTGATTCGCATTCACGAGCAATTTCCTAAAGTTGTTAAAATTATGCTCACAGGTCAAGCTGACGAAGCAGCTATTAGCCGAGCTAAAGAATTTGCAAATCTCCACTGCTGTTTGTCTAAACCTTGGTCGGAAGCCGAGTTGCTGGAAACTATTAAATCAGGCTTGTCTCAACTATGAAACAACAGGTAATTATCTGTGTAGATGATGACAATACTGTACTCAAGAGCCTCAAAGCAGAACTCCAAGAATCTGTCGGCAATGCTTATCTCATAGAAATTGCCGAGGGTGGGGAAGAAGCATTAGAGTTGCTGGAGGAATTATTGTCAGATGGGTATGAAGTACCGTTAATTATTTCCGATCATATCATGCCGGAGATGAAGGGAGATGAATTATTAAAACAAGTCCATGTAATCTCGCCCAAAACTATCAAAATCATGCTCACAGGGCAAGCAGATATTGAGGCTGTGGGAAATGCGATCAAAAATGCCAATTTATATCGTTATATAGCTAAACCCTGGCAACAAGAAGACTTGAGTTTGACGGTAAAAGAAGCAGTAAACAGTTATGTTCAAAATAAACTGCTGGCAGCACAAAATGTGCAGCTTCAGCAAATGAATCAGGAATTGGCGCATCTCAACCGCGACCAAGCCTTGCTGATTACGCTACTTCATGAAAATGAAAATCGCTTGACGCAGTTTTTGGAAGCAATTCCGATTGGTGTCGGTGTCCTGGATGCGGATGGTCAAGTTTACTACATCAATCGGAAAGCAAAAGAGATATTTGGTAAGGGAGTTGTGCCGGATACGAGTTCCGAGCAATTGTCAGAGGTTTATCAAACTTATAAGGCAGGTACTAATCAAGAATATCCTCCCGATGATTTACCGATTGTGCGGGCATTGAAGGGGGAAAATGCCACGGCTGACGATATAGAAGTTCATCAAGCCGACAAGATTATTCCTGTAGAAATTTTTGCGACTCCAATCTATGATAAACAAGGCAAAATTGTTTATGCTATCAACACTCTTCAAGATATCACGGAACGCCAAGAAGCTGAGGCCGAGCGCAAAAAGTTGATTGAGGATCTCTTTGAGGTCAATTGCAGTTTGGAACTTTCACTGGATGCAGAATTAAAAATTGTTGAGGCGACAAGTCGCTTTGTACCAAATCAGTTTTTATCTTTTTTGGGATGTGACAGTATTGTTGATATTAAATTGGGAGATGCAGTGGAGTTGGAAATGTCTATTCTGTTTTCTGATATCCGCGATTTCACTACTCTTTCGGAACAGATGACACCGCAGGAAAATTTCAAATTTATAAATTCTTATTTGAGTTATATGGAACCGCTGATTGTGGAAAATCAGGGGTTTATTGATAAATATATTGGCGATGCAATTATGGCTTTGTTTAGCGAGGGCGCGGACAATGCGGTGAAAGCGGGAATTGCGATGCTGCATACTCTTGCTGAATACAATCGACAGCGCGCTTCTGTGGGCGATGTGCCGATTCAGATTGGGGTGGGAATTAATACTGGTTCTTTGATGTTGGGTACTGTTGGCGGAAACAGTCGGATGGACGGTACTGTGATTGGTGATGCGGTTAATTTGGCTGCTCGGATTGAAAGTTTGACGAAGAATTATGGGGTGTCGCTGTTAATTACTCACCAGACTTTTGAGCGCTTGACAAATCCTGCTGATTATGCAATTAGGGTAATTGATAAAGTTCAGGTTAAGGGTAAGTCTGAATGGGTGACTGTTTATGAGGTTTTTGATGCGGATTTGCCGTTCGTTAAAGCGGGGAAGTTGGCTAGTTTGCAACTGTTTACTGAGGCTTTGTCTTTGTACAATTTGTATAATTTTAGGGAAGCTGTGGGACTTTTTGCGGATTGTTTGCGACAAAATCCGGGGGATAGGGTGGCTCGAATTTATTTGGATAGGTGTCAGTAGTTAGTTGACAGTTGACAGTTGGCAGTTGGCAGTTGACGGTTGGCAGTTGACTGTTGGCAGTTGTTAGGCGTTCTGGCCTTAATCGTCAAACAGCAGTCTGTGACTGGGTTTGATGTTAAGTTGACACAAAGAAGGGCAGTGCCGTGTTCCTACAATTAATCTGGCGTAGGGAAACGGCACTGCCGTCTCCTCTATATCCTTCCGATGCTACCGGATTTGATATCATATCCTGTCCGGTTGATTCGCCACAATAAAAATACTTTGCACTAAGGAATGCAATTCCTTAGTCGCTCAAATCTGTAAGAAAGGACTGAAGTCCTTACTACAAAAATATCGTGGTTATATGACCGGCCACGATATCATTAGTTATTGGTCAAAAGTTACAACTGACAACTAACAACTAACAACGGACAACGGACAACGGACAACGGACAACGGACAACGGACAACGGACTATGGTTGCTCGATCGGCATTTCGATGATAAACTCGGCTCCTTGACCGGGTGCAGACACGCAACTCAGCATCCCGCCGTGTTCTTGGATCACTTTGTAGGAAATTGACAGGCCTAAACCAGTACCCTTGTCGGCGGGTTTGGTGGTAAAAAAGGCCTCGAACAATTGTTGGCAAACTTCCTCGGGCATACCGGGGCCGTTGTCATAAATCCGAATTACAGCCTGTCCGTTTTGGAATTCTGTCTTAATTTTAATCTTGCTGCGGTTGGCTTTGGCTTCGGCAATGGATCGCCCTGCGTTGTATTCCTCGATCGCGTCGATCGCATTTCCGATCAAATTCATAAATACCTGATTGATTTTGCCCGAATAACACTCAACTAAAGGCAAATTTCCATAGTCCTTAATTACCGCAATTTCGGGATAGTTCCCACGTGCTCTCAATCGGCTTTGCAGGATTAGTAACGTTCCTTCAATGCCTTCGTGCAGATTAACCTTGGTCATTTGAGAATCGTCTTTGCGGGAGAAATTTCTGAGCGATCGCACAATTTCCCGAATGCGATCGGCGCCAATCTGCATCGAAGACATCGCTTTTGGCAAATCTTCTAACAGAAAATCTAGTTCGATATCCTCAATTTTATTTTGAATTGATGTAGGTGGCTGCGGGCAGTGCTGCTGGTACATCTCGATCAAATTCAGCAAATCTTCCGTGTAGTGGCCGACGTGGACGAGATTGCCGCAGACGCTGCTAACGGGATTGTTAATTTCGTGAGCAACACCGGCCACCATTTGACCGAGGGTAGACATTTTCTCAGTGTGAATCAATACCGCTTGAGTTTGCTGCAATTCATGCAAAGTATTTTCAAGCTGAAGTTTTTGTTGGGTTAACTCTGTTTGCGATCGCAGCAAAGCTTCCTCATTGCGTTTTTGGTCGGAAATATCAGCAATTAACCCTTCCAGGGCTATCAATTCTCCTGAGTCAGAAAACACTCCCAAACCTTCCTCCCAAACCCATTTTAATTCGCCGTTTTTAGCAGTAATTCGGTAGGTAAGCTGATAGGGCCGATTTTCTGTCAAAGCAATTTGGACGGCATCCCACAAGATATCGCGATCGTCCTGGTGAGTCAATTTGGCGATCGAAACTTGCCGAGTATTGATAAATTCTTCGGGAGAATAGCCCGTTAACTGATAGCAACCTTCGCTGACAAACTCCATACTGCGATCGGGATCGTTGCGAAAACGGTAAGCCATCCCCGGCAAATTGCTCATCAGCGTGGACAAAGCGCGCTGGCTTTCCCGCAGTGCTTCTTCGGCGTGTTTGCGATCGGTAATATCCGTCATCACCGCCAGCATACAGAGTTCGCCGTCCAAATTAATCAATTCCGCTGACAGCAAACACACCACCACCGATCCCGACTTCATCTTAAACTCGCATTCCTGACTGCGAACCACACCTTGTTCCTGCAAACTTTGCCTAAAATCAACTCTGTCTTGAGGTTTTACCCAAATATTTAATTCCGGTACTGTATGAGCGACTATCTCCTCCCTCAAGTAACCGAGTGCCGACAAAAAACTATCGTTAGCCTCCAGAAACCGCCCCTCAGCAAAAGTCGTAATAGTCATCGGATCGGGACTCGATCGAAAAGCCTTAGAAAACTTTTCTTCCGACAAACTCAACTTTTTAATGGCTGCTTCCAACTGACTTGTGCGCTCTTTAACCCGGCACTCCAACACCTCGTTAGCTTGTTTCAGAGCCACCTGGGCTTGCACGCGATCGGTGATATCGCGCACCACGGCTTGCAGCCCCATTTTGCCGCCGATATCCATAGAAGTTAGCAGCACTTCCGCCGGAAATTCGGAACCGTCCAAACGGCAGTGCAGCCAGTCAAAACGGCAATTTCCCATTTCTAGAGCCGTATTAATTCGCTCTTGAGACAGACTCGTAGAATCTTGTCCGTTCGGTTGCAGCAGCGGGCTAAATTCCGAAGGATGCTTGCCGCAAAACTCCGATTCTGTGCTGCATCCAAATAACTTTAAAGTAGCCGGATTGCAATCCAAAAAACCCTGTTCGTCTAGCAGCATTACCGCATCTGTCGTCGATTCGTACCAAGTGCGAAACTTCTTTTCCGACGCTTGCAAAGAAGCAATCAACTCGATTTTTTCCTCTCCCGCCCGCTTTTGCTCAGTAATGTCCTGCATTACTTGAGAAAAGCCCTGTAATTCCTTGCGTTCATCGCGCAAAGGAGTCACAATAATATTCGCCCAAAATCGGGAGCCGTCTTTGCGAAACCGCCAGCCTTCACTTTCATATCTACCTGCTGCGGTAGCTGTGACTAATTTTTCTTGCGGTTTGCCAATGGTAATATCTTCAGAGGTATAAAAGCAGTCGGAACTTTTCCCAACTATTTCATTGGCTGTATATCCCAAAATTCGTTTCGCTCCCGAATTCCAACTCGCTACATATCCCTTGGTATCTAACATGAATATAGCATAATCTTTAACACCTTCGATTACCATGCGCAGGCGTTCTTCACTTTCTCGCAGTCCAGCTTCTGCTTTTTTGCGCCCAGTAATATCTTCCACAAAACCTTCGTAGTAAAGCAGTTCGCCGTCTACCTCGCAGACGGCCCGCGCATTTTCTGCAATCCAAATTACTGTTCCATCTCGGCGATAAATCTGCGACTCAAAATCGGATACGATGCCTTGTTCTTGCAAAGCTGAAACAAACTGATTGCGGCGATCGGGAGCGACGTAAAGCTGATCGCTGATATCAGTCAGACTACCCATCAATTCTGCGGCGGAATTATATCCGTAGATCCGAGCTAAAGCTGGGTTAGCGCTGATGTAGCGACCATCGGGCGTTGTCTGGAAAATGCCGGACACAGCATTTTCAAACATACTGTGATATTTTGCTTCCATTTGGTGAAGTGCCTCTTCGATATCCAAGCAGTTGAGTGCTTTATTTTCCAATGTACACTCGATCATTGTGTTTTCTAATTTTTGGTGTCTCACTTTTGAATACCCTGCTCTATTTATGTGTAAAATTCAATATTTTTTGCGATGATCTATTGGTAGGATGGAGGCTGGGTCGCCTCCGCTAAATCAACGACCAAGCCGTGCGATTGTTGTCTGAATTCTCTAGGGGATGCAACAGATATCGGGACAGAACACTGTTGTGTTCCTACAAAATATGTGTATTTGCTCCGATGGAGAACTGCTAGAGTCCGAAAAAGTAATGACAATGCTGTATTTATTGACTTCATCTACTGCACCGTTAGTTGTTAGTAGAGTTATGAAACTTTAAGCAGTCCGACCAGTTTTTGTTTGGGATAAAAATGACTATCAAAATCGGATTTGCCAATGTCTCTGGTGAAAGTTACAGTCGTTTGAGAAAAACCCGCCTGTTAAAAGCTCCTTGAATATATGAGAAATTACACACCCTGAAATTAGTTAGCTGCAAGCTGGTTTTTGCTGTTTCGGCAGTGACTTCTAGAACGATCGAGCTTCCGGTACACCACCAACTGTCGATTTTTAGCCGATCGCTCTGAATGCTTGCCACCATTGCCAGTTAAAATTGATTTTTAGGTGGCAGATAACAGAGCTGACGGGCGATCGCTCTTGACGAGGCGGGCACCATATCTAAAATTGTCACAATCCCGGGGACGATTGTTGTATCAAAAAATTCATATTCGGATACTGCGGGCGGATAAATTCTGTAGCAGTGCTGTCATTTCGGCAAAAATCTGGGTTCCGGGGGCAAAATTGGGTCGGCAAGTCTGGTAAAATCCCGATCGACTCTCGGCGCAGGCCCGACATCAACCAGCCCACCCAGCAAAAAAATCATTGTCGCTACATGACTGATTCTCCCGTACTTGCAACACCAGATATATCCGCAGCTTCAAGTTTTAGGGCGGATTCTCCCCTGTGGCCAGCCCTGCTGCAACAACTGTTAGACAGACAATCTCTCTCGCGCCCCCAATCCGCCGAATTAATGCACGGATGGCTCGCAGAAGCCATACCCCCGGTGCTTTCAGGAGCTATTTTAGCAGCCCTCCAAGCCAAAGGCATCTCTGCCCAAGAATTAGCAGGAATGGCTCAAGTATTGCAGTCTCAGTCGCTGACAGGCGAGCCGGAGAGCGTTTTCGATCGCAAATCTGCCATCTCCAATCTGAAATTAATTGATACTTGTGGCACCGGCGGCGATGGTGCGTCCACGTTTAACATTTCCACTGCTGTAGCTTTTGTGGCTGCTGCGGGCAAAGTTCGAGTCGGAAAACACGGAAATCGATCGGCATCCAGCAAAGTCGGTTCTGCTGACGTGTTGGAAGCACTCGGAGTCAACCTCAACGCCGATACTGCGAAGGTAAAAGCCGCTGTAGACGAAGTAGGCATCACCTTTTTATTTGCTCCCGGTTGGCATCCCGCACTGAAGGCTGTAGGGTCGCTCCGGCGCACTTTGAAAGTGCGGACTGTTTTTAACCTTTTAGGGCCGCTCGTCAATCCTCTGCGGCCTACAGGGCAGGTAATCGGGGTGTTCGATCCTAGTCTGGTATCAACTATTGCCCAAGCTTTGGGCGAGTTGGGGACTGACTTGGCGATAGTCGTTCACGGCCGAGAAAAGTTGGATGAGGCGGGTTTGGGTGATGTGACTGATTTGGCGGTTTTGTCGGGCGGCGAAGTGGAACTAACTACTTTACACCCGGAACAGGTAGGATTGACACCAAGTGCGATCGGCTCATTGAAAGGCGGAAATGTTGAGGAAAACTCCGAGATTTTGCGCCACGTTTTGCAAGGCAAAGGTACAACAGCACAAATGGATGTTGTAGCTTTGAATGCGTCTTTGGCTTTTCAAGTCGGAGGTGCAATTCCTTTGGGCGATCACGCGGCAGGAGTTTCTCTGGCTAAGGAGATTTTATCGAGCGGCGAATCTTGGTTGAAGTTGCAGCAGTTG
>JAYUGZ010000397.1:0-4516 GCA_043767465.1 Cyanobacteriota bacterium | reverse complement strand
ATGCCGTTGCTGTTGAAATGGAAGGATTTGGTTTCCTGGAAGCAGCGCGTGCCAATCAGCAGGTGTCTGCGATGGTTATTCGGGGAATTTCTGATTTGATTGATAACAAAGCTAAGGTGGATAAGATAGGGTATCAAGAAATTGCTGCTCGTAATGCCAGCGCTTTTGCCTTTGAGATTTTGGCGAAGTTTCAATCAACAGGTAAACCGTCTAACATTATTACTATCAGTCAAAGCAGTTTGAAGGAAGAGTTTCTAAATGCCTCAAAAGACTTACTGAAATGGAAAATAACACTCGGTGACAACCAGCAGATCGATCGTCCTGAGCTAAAGCAATTAACCGATCGCATTCAAACAGAAACTTCTTCTACAACTATTGTTCTGGGTTCTCCTGGCTGTGGAAAATCGGCGCTCATGGCAACTCTGGGACATTGGGCTGTAGAACAAAAATACGTTCTGTTAGGCATTAAAGCTGACTATCTCAACAATACAGTCAACACGATCGAGGATTTACAGAACAGTATTCAGATCAGCAGGCATCCAAAAGAGGCAATTAAAGCGATCGCAAATACAGAAAAAGTTATTCTCTTGATAGACCAACTGGATGCTATCTCAGAATTGCTCGATCGCCAGCCCGGACGCTTAAACATCTTGCTGTCACTCATTCAATGTCTTTATGACACCCAAAATGTTCACATTGTTGCAACCTGCCGCGAATTTGAGTTTCGTCACGGCACCCAATTTGCTCGTTTGGAGGGTTCTCAACGGTTAGATCTTCAGTTACCAGATTGGGAGCAAATCTCTCCTCTTTTGGAAAAAGAGAAGCACAATCCGCATAGTATGGGAGAAACATTGCGGGAACTGCTGCGAAATCCCTTTCATTTGAAAATTTTCCTAGAAATTGCTAAACCAGGTGAAGTTTTTGAGTCTTTTCCAAAACTGCTGGATCAGTTGTGGAAAAGATGTATTCTCGATCGACCTCAAGCCCAAGAATCCATTGCTTTTCTGACTAAATTGGCTCAACGCATGACTGAGGAAGAAGACTTGTGGCTGCCGACTGCAATTGCTGATGAGTGTCCTGAAATCTGTCGTAGTCTAGAGCAAGCTGGTATTTTGATGACTAACCCAGATAACTTAACGTTGGGTTTCTGCCATCAAACATTATATGACCATACACTGGCTCGTTCTTTTGCCCGTGGCTCCCAATCACTTTCTGACTTCGTATTAGAGCGCCAAGATGGTCTTTTCATTCGACCGATTTTGCTGAGAACTCTCAACTATTTACGTGGTACGGCTCAGGGGCAATATCAGAAGCAATTACGAATCTTGCTTGATACATCCAAACAACAAGTTAGAGCCCATATCCGTATATTGCTGATTGAATTTGTGGGGGCACAATCAAATCCCGATCTCGTTGAGGCAGGGCTGCTCGTTCCTTTGCTGAATTCAGAAGAGGCAATCAAAGTTTTAGACTCAATGATGGGAAGTCCAGGTTGGTTTAGCAAATTACACTGTTGCCCCGAATTCCTACAGTGGTTAGAGAAACCAGTAGAGCAAGCAGTTTACTGTTGTCCGCTTCTGACGGCAGCAGCAAGTTTCGCCGCCGAAGATGTCTGGAGTTTGTTAGAAGAATATTGGTTGAATGATAAAACCTATGACTTTTTAAGCATTCGAGTGCTATTCAATATTGGCCAGTGGACTCCCGAAAGGGTTTGGTTGACGCAACAGGTTATACAACGTTCAAATATTGATTGGAATAATGTGGCTGCGATCGCTGAAATAATTGCCGAGACTCTACCCAGTCATTCTGCAAGGGTTATTCACGCCCATTTGGAGCAGCGGTTGGCACAGGCGATCTCTGCGAGCCAAATCTCTCCACCTGAATTACCGCCTGATGCTGATCAAGTACAACGTAATGTTCATGAATACCAGTATCATCCAAGAAGGCCTCTGGAGCGTTTACTAAAAAGCGAAAGAGATTTCTATGAATTGGAGAAATTTGCTCAAGCAAATCCAAAGGCTTTTCTAGATGCAATCTGGTGGTGGTTCACGAATTTGATCGATCGGATTGCAAGAAATTCTAACCTTAATAGCACAAGCTATCGTGAAGATGATTCAGTCAGCCTAAATCGCCATCATGGAAAAATAATTGAAGCACTGCTGTCAGCTATTTTGGAATTAGCTCAGCAAGATAGACAAGCTTTTTTGACGTTTGTAACTCAAAATTTGCAATCAGATTTAGTTCTAGTTCATAGATTGCTTGCTCGCGGATTGGAAAAGATAGCCAGTCAAGAACCACAATTCATCTTGAATTATCTGGTGGGCGATCGAAGACGTTTATGTCTTGGAGATAGCATAGACGGAAATCACTGTGATACAAAACGCCTTATTTCTTCTATTTGTCCACATCTATCACCTGATGACAGAGAAAAAATCGAAAATGCCATTCATCAATTTAATTACTGCCATCCCTGGGAGAATTGTGAACCTGACGATCGATTCCATCTTTTGCAATACAACCGTATATATCGGCTCCAACTCTTACTTGCATTTCCTGATGAATGTTTGAGTCCGGCAGGCAAGAGGCTCAGAGATGAAGAATTTCGTGCTTTTCCTTCGGAAGTTGCAGAAGATCGATACCCAACTGTGACCCCAGTTCAAATTGTCGGACCACGCATGACTGAAGAGGAAATGAGCCGTGCCAGCGATTTGGAATTACTGAATCTGTTTGATGAATTATCCGACCAAACTAGGTGGGATCGTTCCCTGTCGGTATGGGCGACAGATCTCTCAAGGGCTGGAGGTGCCATTCAACAATCAAATGAATTTGGTAAGCTTGTCAAGAACGAGCCCGATCGCTGTCTGCGGATTTTGCCTCAACTTCAGCCACAGCGCCATGAAAGTTATGCGGGAAATGCCATAGTTAATCTTTCAGAAATAGAGTTTCCAGCTAGCACATTGATTCAAATTGTCGAAGAACTTAATCAACGCGGCTTTAGTTCGGAATATTTTCGTGATTATGCTGCCGGCGCGCTGGAAAAAATCGCCGAGTCCAATCAAGGATTGCCATTACCAGTCCTAGCCCTTCTAGAAAGTTGGCTACCTACGCATACCAAACCAGAATTGGAGTATTACCAGAGCAAAGATGAGCGTCACTCCGATTTAAAATCACCCATCATATTCGGTTTGGGAGGCTCTCGTATCTTACCCGGTGGTCGAGGCAATATTGTACGAGCGATCGCCGAAGGGTATCTCAGGCAAAATCCCCCAAATTTAGAAGGTTGGGAAAAATTTATCCGATCGCAACTCGGTGTAGAACCTCATCCAGCAGTATGGATCGATATATTAAGGCGAATGCCGCCACTGTTGAATGGCGATCGCGCACAAGCTACAGAATTGTTTGACACTGTTATCCACAACTACCCAGAGGTTTTGCAATACCAATGGGTGCTCTATTTTATTGCACGCACAGTTAGATGGTTTGAGCCAAAAGAAACGGTACAAAGTTGGCTGGAAATGCTTCGGGATAATGACTCCAACTTTTCTGAGCAAGCCTATGGTGAATTTCTACTAATTCAATACCTTCGGTATGAAGATGAATGGTCAGTTGACAGGATTCGCCATCACCTTGCCACTCAAGACAACGAAGCAATTCTTTGCGGACTCGCTCACGCAGCAAGTCATTTGTGGATTGAAACAAGATGTCGGGCGATCGCAGCAGAGATTCTCTATACGCTTGCTTCTTCCTCTAACACGTCTATCCAGCACGCTGTAGCAAGCGTTTTCCGCTGGAGTCGCGATCGCTTTAAACTGAATCCTGGAATGTTAAAGATCGTTGAAGCAATCTGCAAGAACCAGGGCGCACTTTTGGCAGCCGCCGACGATCTAACTGAAATTATTGAAACAGAGAAATTAGTGGACAACAATCCTGAGATTGTGGTTACAGTTTGTCAGAGTTTGATTAGCATTTTTGCAGACCTCACTAATCCAGCGTCAGCAACAGCATTCATCGCGGAAAGTTTAACGACAATTGCCATTCAACTACATCGTCAGACCCTATATCGCGACATTGGTTTACAAATATTCGAGGATCTACTTGCCTTAAATCTCAGAGAAACTCGCTCTGCATTAGAAACACTCGATCGAAAACCGAATCGATTTGGTTTATACATCGCTCCCAGAAGAAGGTTGCGTAGTCGCCGTACCAAGCCAGAGTTAACATGAAATTAGAACAAATTCGCCCTTCATATAATATTGCACCGCACCATTATCTTCTATCTTCTGCTCGGATCGTAACACGCAAAATCCTCCAAACTAACCAAAGTTCTCCCCTTTCAGGCATAATGTCTGGAAACCCGCATTTCCGATAACGAATGCCCACCATCCTCAGAAAAAATGGGTTCAGAGTCGTGATTTATTTTGACGACCATCTCCCAGCTCACGTTCATGTCATGAATGCCGACAGTGAAGTTAAAATCGATCTAGGCAGTTCAGCAAATCCCCCGCAAATTATTCAA
>JAYUGZ010000396.1:0-4517 GCA_043767465.1 Cyanobacteriota bacterium | reverse complement strand
CCTCGCCGCCTTTAATTTTGTCCTTGCCTTTGCCTCCTTTAATTTTGTTTTTCTTGTTACCGCCTTTAATGTCATCGCCACCATCGCCGCCTTCGATGTCGTTATCTAGGTTTAGCGAACCGACGATCACTTGAGGTGCTGTATTGCCAGCAAACTTAAAGACATTTTGCTCGATTTTCAAGCTAAAACGCTGGCCGGCGATCGTGCTTGTGCCTTGGTTAACTTCAAAACCAAAACTAGCCGTACCGATAAAACCTGTTGCCGCTTGGAAAGTTAACAAACCGAGGTTAATGTCTGCTTGAGTGAAGGTAACACCCGGTTGTGTTACCGCTGCTCCCTTAAAGAATAGTTGCCCGGTTTTAGTATCAGGGATCTCGGTTAGCTTGAAGACATTGCCGCTAGCACCTTGTTGGCCGCCTCCAAACCGCAGCAAGTCAGGAGTAATAGTTTGCTGCTTGCCGTCGGAGCCGACAGTTAGGGGATTATTAGCTTCCACTCGCGGGGGAATCGGCCTCGGAGCTGCAACAGGAGTTGGAGTTGGAGTTGGAGTTGGAGATGGAGAGGAACCATTAGCTGCCAAAAAGTCGCTAGCATCGAGAATCGTGGCGCTGATATTCAACAACAGCGCGAGCACAAAGCTGTTGCTGCCGCGAATTTCGGTATTGAGCCCGACTTGTACAAAGGACAAGCTGCTAAAGTTCAAGTCTCCAAACAGCAGAAACTTGTCGCTACCGTCTGTGTAGTCAGTGATAACTGAACTGTTTGGAGTTGTACGGTTGCTGACGACAAAAACGTCATTTCCAGCACCGCCAGTACAGGTATGGTTGCCAGTACCGCCAACGATCGTATCGTTGCCGCTATTGCCCATCAGCGTATCGTTGCCCGAGCCACCGCCGACAACGCTGTCGTCGCCGTCGCCGCCGTCTGCCATGTCATTGCCGTCGCCAGTAACGAGGGTATCGTTGCCGGCACCGCCCATCACGCTGTCGTCGCCTGCGCCCCCCATCACGCTGTCGTCGCCGTCGTCGCCCATACAAACGTCGTTGCCGTCGCCGCCCATCAGCGTATCGTTGCCGTCGCCGCCCATCACGCTGTCGTCGCCGTCGTCGCCCATGCAAACGTCGTTGCCGGCACCGCCCATCACGGTATCGTCGCCGGCACCGCCCATTACGCTGTCGTCGCCTTCGTCGCCCATGCAAACGTCTTTGCCGGCATCGCCCATCACGGTATCGTTATCTTTGCCGCCGCTAACGGTGTCGTCGCCGTCGCCGCCCATCACGGTGTCGTTGCCCCGATCGCCCCTGACGACATCGTTGCCTTCGCCACCCTTGGCTTTGTCGTCGCCTTTGCCGCCGTAGACGCTATCACTGCCGCTGCCGCCGTCAACGTCATCTTTTCCGTCGTTACCGTACACCAAGTCATCGCCGTCATCGCCGTTGCAGGTATCGTTGCCGGTGCCGCCACTGATCGTGTCGTTGTCTTTACCGCCATAAACCTTGTCGTCGCCGCTGCCGCCGTCGCAGATGTCGTTACCGCGATCGCCTCTTATTTCGTCGTCGCCATCGCCGCCCTGGCAATCGTCGTCATCTTTACCCCCGTAGATTTTATTTTTGCCACTCTTTCCTTTGATCTTGTCTTTGCCTTTTTTGCCGTAGAGCGACTGATCCGCGCCGGTGGCGACAATTATGTCATCGTTATCGGTGCCTACGATCGTCTTGCCATCGCTACCGCTGTTGTCGCTTGTGTCAGTTCTTTTGTTAGCACCTTCTTCGGGCACGACCTTAACTTCAGCCATTTTGCTATCATCAACAACCAAAGCAGGTGTGGTGCCTGACGGGCTGACAACTTTGTCGCTAGGAGGGTTGAGGCTGTTTGGTGATGTGCCGCTAGACGGATTCGCCACTGGGATCTTATCCTCAACAGGTTTCACCGATGTGCCGTTAGACGGATTCGCCACTGGGCTCTTAGGGGTGTTGCTGCCGCTGTTTTCGGCGATCGCATCGTCAATTAACTTGACTAACCCGCTGTCGGAATTGAGCGCGGTGGCGCTGCGGAAATTCGTCAGCCGATCAAGATCGCTGGCTGATAGTCCGAGCTCTGCTTCGCCGTCTTCGAGGGCGGGGGGCACAGCACTTGTTAAGTTTGCATTTGAATTCGGCATATTTGACCCGGTAGACGAAGTGGTTTTTGTCATCTCAGAAATTGCAGTTTGAGGGCGATCGGGAAAAATTTTTCCCAATACATTTCCTAACAACATTTCTTCTTCCATCTTGGATTTTTTCCCAAAACGGCTGAGTTTCTTAGATTCAGTTTATCACCTAGCATCCGGCAGCAGAAGATGAAAATTATCACTTCGTACTTGCGCCTGCTAGAGGGGATACTATCCACCTTTCTGTTATAGATGCTATTTAAACTGCAAGGGGTTATTTCGCTGGCGTTGCGAGTTCGATATTCGGCTATTGCGCACTCAATATAACTGAGCGGCTACTTATACTGCAAGCGCTGCGCCGAAGCGCACCTCGCTTTTGATGTTCTACGTAATTTCTACAGTATCCTGCACCGAAGTGCGACAGTTGTAGATTTTCTACGTGATTTCTACAGTGTATTAGCAGAATCTAAACTCGCCACTGACAACTTCCACATAACTACCCAAAACCTTTATCCCCAAAATTTTACCCTTGCTTTTTCTGCGATCGAGCCTGGGTGCGCTGAAGTTTTTTAACACTCCCAGATCCGCCAAATCCTTCCCTGACTTAGGATTTGAATTCTTTCTCTAAACGACTGCACGCTGTTAATTTTAGTTCCCGATGATTAATTAGAATTTTAGATTGTTCGCCCTGGCAAATATTTGGCTTACTTTTTATTTGGATAATTTTAATTCGCCGATCGCCTGGTCGATCGAACTGAGCAAAATATTTTTTTTGGGACTTTATACTAATTATGTAAAAATGAATCTATCTCAAGACAGATTATAAAATTTAGCAGCGAACAGGAATCAACGCAGAAGTTGTGTTTGCTTAAAGTTCTCAGGTCGATCGGAATTTTGAGCGGGAATGACTCACGGCCAGCCAGAGAAAGGCGGTTTCTTTGTAGGTGTCTGGTTGCCTTTCCCCATATTTCTGGGAGCAACTGGCTCAACCCGGCTTAGTCTTTTAGAGAATAAAAAGTAATCCTGCGTCAGAGAAATGAAATATTTTAGATCCGCTGTATTGAGGAGCATCTCTTTCGGAGTGTAAAAAGCATTTTTTACTGAAGAGCAAGCTTAAAATGTCTCACTATAAGAACTGGCGCGCTTGCCGTTGTATTGTCGCCAATATTGGCAGATTCACTCGATTATTCGGGCGGAATTTGAACTAAATTTACACCCATAAACTTGAGAAATCTCCTGATGATTTTATGTTGGTCTAGCAGACACAATAAAGGTTAGGTTTAGTCACGAATCAGAGTATTTATCAAAAATATAGCAACCGCGACATCGGTGAGGACAGTGGACAGTGGACAGTTGACAGCTCGCCCGCTCGCGAAGCATAGTAGCGACCATCAGGCATTCTCGATACGGTTACAGTTTTCAGCTTTCCAACACAGTCACGATGAATTTTTGCTCTCATCGTTCCCAGATTTCCAGGGAATTTTATCTCAGAATCACTCAAGACTTTGACATTCTGAGGGTACTGGATTGACTGCCTACCGTGTCGATGCTTGAAGGTTGGGTACTGAGTGCGACCGTCAAAGAAGTTGATAAATGCTTGAGACAGATTCAGTACCGATTGCTGTAAGCATTGGGAATAGCATCCTTTGAGCCATTCATACTCTTGCTTCCATACTGGGATCTGTTTCTTCATGCTGAGAGCAGACACGCCTTTACCCGTCTCTTTGTAGGTCAACGACATGACCGCAAGAGATTGATTCGAGACCCAACGGACACAACCAAAAGATTGTGCGAGATGGGCTTGCTGGATATCAGTTGGGTAAATCCTGACTTTGACTGCTTTTAACATGATTACGACTCTGATCACGCTTCTTTAACCATGATCACATTTATCGCTACGTTTGTGAGAGTTTGTTAATTGCGGCGCTGATGGCGCTCTCGTCAAACATTAATTGCCATCGCGCCGCAATTAACGCGCATGAACATCCCACACCAACTAAGAGTATGGTGTGGGGATTCCCCTCAGCCTAGCTAAAAATTTTAGAGTCTGGTTGGAGTTCCCAGTTTAGATCTGTGGAGTAAATCGAAAATTGAAAATCAAAAATGCCAAATCGACTGAATGATGAGGGTGGATGGCTTACGGATGAGGACCTGGCCCTGACCAATTAATTAATTGACACAAACTCCAGATTGCTGTTGTGGGGGGTGATGGTAAAGGATAAGCGCCTAGGAGAGAGCTACGGATCGGCATGGGAAAAATTTTACTCAACTTTGCTTCCGATATTGCCCTGAAATCGCTTGGGGAGAGCCGAAGTAATTTTAATAAGAACTAGAGATCCGCCTGGTAAAGTGCTTCCAATTTAACTTT
>JAYUGZ010000395.1:0-4518 GCA_043767465.1 Cyanobacteriota bacterium | reverse complement strand
AAACAAAGTATGTTAAGTAATTTTACAATTACGCTCGATTGGTTCGTAGTGAGGGCTTTAGCCCTTTTTTACAGGGCTAAAGCCCTCACTACAAACCTTGAATTATTTACACCGACTTACTTAGTCTGAAATACCCATTACTCAATTATCTATTAAATATTATGCAATCAGCCAGCCACAGAAGGTCTTTTGATGTGTATTGGCAAGATAATTTGTCAGATTATGTCACTGCAATTTCTTGGTCAAAAGATGGAGATTTATTAGCCGCTTGTTCTGCCGCCGGAGAAGTCTTACTCTGGCAAGATATAGAGGAACAATCATTTCTTTTGCAGTCAGCGGGGGATTGTTCAACAGATTGTTTGAACTTTTCCTATGATGGGCAGTTTTTGGCGGCGGGCGGACAGGATGGAGTTTTGAGAATTTGGAGTATGAATTCGCTGAAGTTAGTCGCCGAGTTGGAGAATTCGCGTCGGTGGATTGACCAACTTGCGTGGCATCCTAGTTGCAATCAAGTTGCTTTTAGTTTGGGTAAAAAAGTCCAAATTTGGGATGCTGAATCCAGAAGTGCGATCGCCGAATTGAACTTTGAAAATTCTTCGATTTTCGGCATCGCTTGGCATCCCCAGGGCAAGCATTTAGCGGCTAGCGGTTCTAAAGGTGTGAAGATTTGGAATGCCCTACGCTGGGAGGAAGTACCTAGAAGATTGGAAATACCTTCGGCTAGTGGTGCGATCGCCTGGTCTGGTGATGGTCAACGGATTGCTGTTGCTAATCTTGATGATAACATTGCCATTGCTAAATTGAGCGACCTCAAACCTGGTTTTATGGGCGGTTTTCCAGGTAAAATCAGGCGCTTGGCTTGGTCTGATATTAATACTGAATTAGGAGTACCGCTAATAGCAGTTGCTAGTGGTAATGTAGTGGGAATATTGGAAAAACAATTTGATGAATCGGCTGGATGGGATGGCTGGGTGTTAGATTCTGATTTAGACATTGTGCAAGATATTGCTTTTCAACCGGGGACGTTTCATTTAGCTTCTGCTTCTGATGATGGTCAAGTTTTGTTGTGGTATGAAGCTGAACAACTTGCTCAATTGCTGACAGGTGCTAGCAGTGGTTTTTCTTGCTTGGCTTGGCATCCCCAAGGCCATAAACTGGCTGCGGGTGGACAAGGAGGGGAAGTATTGATGTGGAAAAGCGATGACAGTGAGGTATAATCCCAAATCCGACTTAAATACCTGGTTGATCTCGCTTGTCTGCGAAGGCAGACTTCGTTTGTGTAGTAGCGGTTTCAACCGCCGAATCATCAAAGGGGTGGCTGAGCAATAATTGTAGGGACTTGCGCGTAAGGAACATCTTAGGGTATCATGAGAATGATTATCATACTCTATCGGGTGCGATCGCCCGTATCACCGGGATTTCAGCTATGAAGTGCGATCCTCTTCGTTGGCTGCGCTAACGGCAAATGCCTTGGGATGCTTAGCGGCGTTCCAAATTGACAGCAGGGCCTCTACAATTAATCAATGAGGGACAATGACTAATCTCACTATACAAATCCCAGATTTAGTTTCCGATTTTCCCAAAAAAGGAATGCCCGTAACTATAATTACCGGCTTTCTCGGCAGCGGAAAAACCACTTTACTCAATCAAATCCTCAAAAACCGCCAAGATTTAAAAGTAGCAGTCTTAGTTAACGAATTTGGCGATATCAACATCGATTCACAGCTTTTAGTTTCTACCGAAGATGACATGGTAGAACTGAGCAACGGCTGTATTTGTTGTACAATTAATGAAGGCTTAGTCGATGCCGTCTACCGAGTTTTAGAACGGGAAGACCGCATCGATTGCATGGTAATTGAAACCACCGGGGTTGCAGATCCGTTGCCGATTATCCTGACATTTCTCGGCACGGAATTGCGAGATTTAACCAGTCTAGATTCTGTACTGACTGTAGTCGATAGCGAAACATTCACTCCCGATCATTTTGACAGCGAAGCAGCTTTAAAACAAGTAGCATTTGCAGATATTGTGCTGCTGAACAAAACTGATTTAGCTCCTCCAGAAAAAGTAGAAGAGTTAGAAGCTTACATTCGCACAATCAAGGAAGGAGCGAGAATTTTATACTCTCAACATGGTGAAGTTCCTTTACCCTTAATTTTGGGTGTAGGTTTGACGCAAGCCGATCTTTTTGATAGTTTTGAAACCGAGGAAAAACATGAACATCACGAACATCATCACGAACATGAACATGAGCATCATCATGAGCATCATCATGAACATCACCATCACGGACATCACTCCAATCACTTAGATAATGACGGATTTGTTTCGCTATCATTTCAGAGCGATCGACCTTTTGATGTCCGCAAGTTCCAAGAATTTCTCACCGAAGAAATGCCCTTCGAGGTATTTCGAGCAAAAGGCATTCTCTGGTTTGCAGACAGTCCGATGAGACACATCTTTCAACTCAGCGGGCCGCGCTATGAATTAGATGCTTCCGAATGGTTGACTCCACCTAACAATCAACTCGTAGTTATTGGTCGGAAATTAGATACCGCTCAAATCCGAGAACAACTGAATAGTTGCTTAGTTTAAGATTTAGTCAATCTAAGCATCGAGTCCAGCGTTCTAGCTGATACATTTTACATTTAATTTTGCCGTTAGTAGTTGCAGTTTTTGACAACAAAAATCATGTAACTACTAATGGCTAGTTTTACAATTTCAGTCATAAAACTAATCCCAAAAAAATCTAAATATTTTAATGTTGCATTTTGTAAATTTTGTTATAATCAGGTAGCAACTAAAAGTGCATACCCACTATTAAACATTTTCACAAACTGCAAGCATGACTTTATCTACTCGCCCAGAACTGACTTCTCCAAATGGTGTATTGTCATCAATTCCTACCGAATCTCAACCTCCAGTTTCCGATGAAGAAATGAGACAAGCAGTGCGTACATTGCTGCTAGGATTGGGAGAAGACCCAGACCGTGAAGGGTTACGAGATACACCAAAACGAGTTGTCAAAGCCTTGCAGTTTCTAACTGGAGGTTATCGTCAATCTCTCGACGAACTGCTCAACGGAGCGGTGTTCACAGAAAATGCCAACGAAATGGTGTTAGTACGGGACATTGATATTTTCAGTTCCTGCGAACATCACATCCTGCCAATTATTGGCAAAGCACACGTTGCTTACATTCCCAATGGGAAAGTAATTGGACTGTCGAAAATTGCTCGAATTTGTGAAATGTATGGCCGCAGATTGCAAGTACAAGAACGCTTAACTGCACAAATTGCGGATGCACTTCAAGGATTGCTAAAACCTCAAGGTGTAGCAGTTGTGATCGAAGCTACTCATATGTGTATGGTAATGCGTGGCGTGCAAAAACCAGGTTCTTGGACAGCGACTTCAGCGATGCGGGGAGTGTTTGCTGAAGATGCCAGAACTCGTCAAGAATTTATGAGTTTAATCGCGCACAAATCAAGCTTTCACTAGCTAGAATTGTCTGCGAAAATTTCCGTGTTTTCAGGCTGAACAAAGAAAAGAGAGTCATATTGAATTACCATATTTCTCTCTTTCCCTTTCCTCCCTCTGCGCTCTCTGTGATCTCTGCGGTTCAAAAATCTTACTTGACTTGAATATGAATCAAAAATATTTATGGATAGAAGCTTTAAAATTTAACGATCGAGGTTTGATTCCAGCGATCGCCCAAGACGATCGAGATGGTACCATTTTAATGATGGCGTGGATGAACAAAAAGTCGATCGAGCAAACTCTAGCTACAGGAGAAGCACACTATTGGAGTCGATCGCGCTCCGAACTTTGGCACAAAGGCGCGACATCCGGGCACATCCAAAAAGTCAAACAAATATTTTACGATTGCGACGCCGATACTATTCTGATCAAAATAGAACAGATTGGTGAAATAGCTTGTCACACAGGCGTGAGGAGTTGTTTTTTCAATTCCGTGGCGCTACCACTGCGCGCAATAATGCAATAATAATGATAATCATTATTGCATCCAGTTCCTATGTCATCCGCAAATAACGTCGAGTCCGCCGTTCCCACTCCAAACAATCAAAATCCCTCCCTCACAACCATCCGTCCCCGCCGCCTCCGCCGTACACCAGCTTTGCGGCGGATGGTACGGGAAAATCACCTGACAGTTGACGACCTCATCTATCCGATGTTTGTGATGGAAGGAGAGGGGCAAAAAGTTGAGATTGCTTCCATGCCTGGTTGTTATCGCTATTCCTTGGATTTATTGCTAACAGAAATAGCCGAATGTTGGAATTTGGGGATATGTGCGATCGCGCTTTTCCCAGTAATCTCAGAAAGCAAAAAAGACGACACCGGCACCGAAAGCTACAACCCTGAAGGATTAGTCCAGCAAACAGTCAAAGCCATCAAACAAAACATCCCCGAAATAGTAGTAATTACCGACGTAGCCCTCGATCCTTTCACTTCACACGGACACGACGGTTTAGTTGACGAAAGTGGTAAAATTCTCAACGATC
>JAYUGZ010000394.1:0-1766 GCA_043767465.1 Cyanobacteriota bacterium | reverse complement strand
GATCGAGATTATTAAACCAACTGTTCAGGATCAATACCTAATTCCCGCAACCGCGCCGCCAGTCTTTCCTCTCGCTGTTGAGATGCTAGAACTTGCTGCTGAGATTCTATCAGTTGCTGTTGAGATTCTATCAGTTGCCGTTCCGCCGCCGTCGCCCTTTCACCCGGACTCAAAATCAACCTTCCTTGGGCCGTAAACCACCGCAGCCACAACCGATTCATACTCTTATAAGTGCCTTGCCACCAACCTAAACTCAACTGCAACTCAGGAATAAATAACCGGCCATTAATTAATTGTGCAGGTTCATAATGACCTCCTACAAGATGAAAAGCCCGCAATTCATCCGTGTAGCGACTGAACACAAAATAGTAAGGAATCCGCAAAATTTGTTCATAAACTTGCCACTTAGTCGGCGGTTCCCCAACTTGCTGAACAGTCCGCCCCAAATCTTCATCCTCCGTTCCCGGCGATAGCAATTCCACCACCACAAACGGATTTACCCGTTCTTGCCAAACAACATAACTCAACCGCATATCGCGCCCTTGATAAAGCCTTGGCACACCCACCGCAGCAAACCAATCCGGGCGTTTATGCCAGCGCGGCTCCGTTGCATCATAATACAAATTTAGGTCACTAGCTGTAAATACTTGCTCCGCATCCCATCCAGGTGGAAAAAACGTGAATTCCAAGAGTTGCGGCTGATCTAAATGAAATGTATCAGGCAAACCGGGCTCCTTTGGGTCTTCGCTAGGTAAATCATACATTGTTGGCAAACTCTGCCGCGGGTCGAGAGGCGGTTCAGATTGAGCAGGCGGGTAAGTCGGGAATGTCATAATCAATTCTGAGGTTGCTTATCAGAAAATTGGGTTAAAAACCCCGTCCTTATAGGACGGCTTTAATTCAAACATAGAGCAAGGTTTCAACTTTTAGATCTTTTAAATACAAAGAAATATGACAAACCCTTCAATCAAATAAATTTTAATTTAAGCTAAAATCAGGTATACAACAAACAGGAGGTGACTCAATCTTGTTGACTAACTATGTTTACAAACTTCGTCCAAGTCAAACGCAATCTTTAAAAATGTCAAACTGGGTAGATATGTTGAGAAGTCACTATAACTGGTGTCTGAACGACAGAATCATTCAATATAACCAACAGTTTGTTCAAGGAGACTACTGCGAAACTAGAAATCAGGTTGAAGCTTCTCCGCTAACCTGCTTCGTCAGTAAAAATGGTGCAACTGGTAATCCCTGGAAAGATGGCAAAGTAGATTTTGAAGGTAAACTCAAAAATCCTCGTCGCACCGCTGGTGACATTCAAATCACATCCTTGCCAGAGCTAAAAAGAGCTAGACCTTGGTATAGTGGCATTGACTCAACAGTTTTACAACAGAATGTTAAACGTTTAGATATTGCCTACAAAAACTTCTTTGAAGGCAGAGGATTTCCTAAATTCAAAAACCGTAGTAACTTTACCTCTTTTACTTTTGTAATGGGAATAAAGATACAAGGTAACAAAATCTACTTGCCCAAAGTAGGTTGGATGCGGTTTCATAACTCACGCTCAATCCCTGATGGTTTCACTATCAAAGCTTGTACTGTCAGAAAGCGTCAAAATGGTTGGTACGTGTCTATTCGGATCGAGAACAAGTTTATTCCAGATTATATTGCCAGACCTCTTGAGGATGTGGTTAAAGTAATTGGGTGCGACTTAGGGATTACAAAACTGATCCATCTTTCCGATGGATATCAAATTGCAAATCCCA